>JAYVLW010000105.1:0-24522 GCA_043759315.1 Myxococcales bacterium | reverse complement strand
TTCTTCGGCAGCATCCGATCGTGGAGGATCCGGATGATCTCGAAGTCGGATTTCACCTTGCGAAAGTAGATAACGTGCCGCTCGCAGCGCCAACGGCGTAGCTGGGGGCGGTCCGGGACGGGACGCGCCAATCGATGCTTGAGCGGAATGATCTTCTCGCAAGTATCGCGCAGCAGCGCTGTATATTGCTCGTACTGGTCCTCGCCCCACTCTGCCCACGTGTACACGCCGATTTCGAAGAGGTCGTTCTCTGCCTCCTTCGTGTAGTGGACCATGTCAGGGCTTGACCCGGGCGCGTCGTACCTTTGCGTCCACGCGCTCCCAGACGCCCGGCTTGGCACGCCGACCCGATAGACCCGCGTCCAGTGCGGCGAGCAGGGCTGTTTCCTTGCGGTCCTCGTCCGCCATGCGCTGTAGAGCCTGACGCACAACTTCGCTAGCCGAATTGAAGGCGCCGCTGTCGACCTTCTCGCGGACGAATTCCTCCAGGTCCTTTCCAATCGAGAAGCTGGTTGTTCGGGCCATCGGTCAGAGTGTACTAGAAACCTAGTACATCGTCAAAAGGACCCAAGCCCAAGCTGAACTCCAGGGTCAGCGCGGAAGCGTCCCGGGCGGCGGGATGCCGAGCCAGCGCGCGAGCACCGTCGCGATGCGCACCATCTGGATCGTCGTCTCGCTCGGCCGCGTTGCCGCGGCGTGCGGTGTGCGTCCCGGCTCGAGCATGATCACCGGCACCTCGCGGTCGTAGTCATTCAGCGAGCCGTGCGCGGTGGCGTGCGGCTCCTCGACCGAGCCGATCGTCCAGCCCGGCCGCGGGACGAACAACACCTCGCCGGAGCGCTGCGGATCCACGGTCAGGCACAGCCGGAACAGCTCGCCGGTGCGCTGGTCGCAGTTGCCGGCGACGTCGGCCGTGCGCTCCACGCGCGCGAGCCCGGGGAACGACCGGAGCGCGAACACGATCTTGCGCACGGCCTTCGCGCGGTCCTTGTGCGCGAGCGCCGCCTTCGTCAGGAACAGCGTCGGGAAGTGCGCGTCGGCGATCCACTCGCCCCCACCGAGCTCGGTCGCCGCCGCCTTGTTCGCCGCTTCCTTGATCTGCGCGTACGTCAGCTTCCCCTTCGGCATCGGGCTGGCGCCGTGATCGCTCGTCACGATCATCGCCCACTGGCCCGCGCCGATGCGCTCGTCGAGCGCGGCCACGAACGCATCGAGCCGCTGGTCGAGCCGCATCAGCGCATCCCACGCCTCCCACGACTCGTGCCCCCACGCGTGGCCGATGTAGTCGTTCGCGGACAGGCTGACGACGAGGAGATCCGGAACGTCGTCGGCGCCGAGCTGCTCCGCGGTGATCGCTTCGCTCGCGGTGTCGAGCACGAGCTCGTTGCCGATCGGCGCCGCGAAGATCGCCAGCGCGGGCTCCTTCGTCGCGCCAAGGTCGTGCGGGAACGTCGGGCCGAAGCCCTTGTCGCCGACCTCGCCGGGCGCCGCATCTGCGATCCCCGTCAGGGTCGCGAGCCGTGCCGCGTCGAGGGGGCTCCACACGTCCTTCAGGTGTGCGTTGATCGGGTGGGTGCGGTTCCACTCCGCGAGCCACGGCACCAACGCCACGCTCGTCCACGCGACCGCCTTCGCGTCGTACCAGATCGCCGTGCCCGCGTGCCCGAGCGAGAGGATCGCGGCGCGATCCTTGAGGCTCACCGCGATCGCCTTGCCCGCCACCGGCCGCGTCGCGTTCGCCGCCTGCATCGCGTCGCCGAGCCCTGGTACGCGGAGCCGCGCCGACGTCACCGCACCGCTGACATCGCGCACGCTCTCCACGAGCTTGCCCGCATCGCGGTCCCACCACGAGTTCGCGAGGATGCCGCTCGTCGCGGTGGGCTCACCCGTACCGAGCAGCGCATGCCCAGGTGCGGTCAGCGTCGCCGCCGATGGATGTTGCCCGATGTGCCACTCGCCCTCGCGCAGCAGCCGATCGAACCCGCCGGTGAGTGCCGCCCGCTTCGCGGTGAACGCCCACGCCGGAAGCTGGTCCACGACGAGCAGCACCACGAGCCGGGGCGGCGGCGTGCCCGGCTTGACCACGCCGACCGCCGGCTCCGGTGTCGGAGCGGGCGGGACGGGCGGTGGTGGTGTTCGCGCAGGACCGGGACAGCCGGCGAGGGCGGCGAGGACAATCATTGCGCGCACGAGCGACAACGATAGCCCGCGCGAGGCCTTCATGGTCGCCCTCGCGACGAGACCGATAGAAGCGGCCGTCCCTGGCACGTTGTAACGCCGGAGATGGCGGGAGGACTTGTCGTCAAGCGGGTGAATGACATATCCACGTCAGATGATCCGCACGAAAGTCCTGGGACTGGGCAGCTACGTCCCGGACCGCGTTGTCCCGAACGCGGAGATTCCGTTCCTGAACGACCAGCACGTGCGGCAGGACACCCAGCAGACCGAGACCGACGACGCGTGGATCGAGCGGCGGACCGGGATCCAGGAGCGCCGCTACGTGCCGAACGACGGCTCCACGGCGACCAGCGATCTCGCGCTGCAGGCCGCGAAGCGCGCGCTGATCGACGCGAACATGGAGCCGCACGAGATCGACTGCATCATTCTCGGCACGCTATCGCCCGACATCCACTTCCCGGGCACGGGCGTGTTCCTGCAGCACAAGCTCGGGATCTCGCAGGGCGGCTGCGCGTGCTTCGATATTCGTCAGCAGTGCTCGGGCTTCGTCTACGGGTTGCAGATGGCCGACGCGTTCATCAAGACCGGCATGTACAAGCGGATCCTGCTCGTCGGAGCGGAGCTGCACAGCCACTCGCTCGACTTCACCACCCGCGGTCGCGATGTGATGGTGCTGTTCGGCGACGGCGCCGGTGCGATGATCCTCGGCCCGATGGACTCGGAGGATCCGCGCGCGGGCGTGGCGTACACGTCGGCGCACGCGGATGGCTCGGGCGCGATGAGCCTGTACCTCAAGATCTTCGACATCGCGAAGCTGCCGTACGTCAACTACGACGCGCACAACCGCGAAGAGAACCAGATGATGTACCCGCAGATGGACGGCAAGCGGGTGTTCCTCAACGCGGTGCGCGGCATGGTGATGTCGACGAACGCGGCGCTCGAGAAGACGGGCATGACCTGGGACGACATCCAGTGGTTCGTGCCGCACCAGGCGAACCTCCGCATCAACGAGAAGGTCGCCGAGGTCGCGAAGATCCCGAGCGAGAAGATCCTCAACTCGATCCAGTTCTACGGGAACACCACGGCGGCGACGGTGCCGCTGACGATCGACCACTGGCGCAAGCAGGGGAAGGTCAAGAAGGGCGACCGGATCCTGTCAAGCGTGTTCGGCTCGGGCTACACGTGGGGCGCCGCGATCTTCACGCTCTGAGCGCTGACACGCTGCGTGGCGGTTCGATCCGCTGGCGAGTCGAGTAGCCGGCGCACGCAAGGGTGCGACGCCATGGGCGTCCTCACGGCATGAGGGGTGCAACCAAGGCACCCCATGCGCTTCCGCCGGCTGATCGTGTCGCTCGTCGCTGTTCTCGGGGCCTGTGCCACGGAGGATGACAAGGCACCCGGTCGCTGGACGCCCGGCAAGGGCGACGGCGCCTATGACCTGATCGAGGCGGGTCCCGCGCCGGTCGGCGCGAGCGTCGATCTCTCGCTCGATCATCGCGTGCCGGCGTTCCGCGTCGAGTCGTACGGCGGCATGAAGCTGTCGATCGCCCTCAAGGGCCACGACGGCGCGGATGGCTACCTCGTCGTCGAGGGGCCGCTCGCGGCCGACGGCGACTCGGTCGCCGTCGGCGGCGGCACCGTGGTCGGCGAGGACGACGACGGCGGCTACGGCCGCAATGCGAAGCTCGATCTGACCCTCGACAAGCCAGGCGTCTACCGCATCCTCGCGGGCACGTACGAGGCTCTCGGAGAGGGGGGCGCAGCGGAAGGCGCGCTCACCCTCGAGGTCGCGTGCACGGAGAAGTGCGAGCGCGGCGGTGTGGATCAGAAGACGTTCGTGAAGGGACTGCAGGCGCAGGGCGGCGGCGCGTTCGCGGAGATCGCGAAGGCCGAGCTCGCCGCGTTGATCCCCGATGCGGGTGCGGCGTCCGCGATGGGCGCGCAGCTCGACGCGATCCTCCGCGATCCAGAGCTCAAGGGCCTCGAGCGGTTCCCCACGATCCCGCTCGCGCAGATCGGCGTGCTCCGCCCCGCGCTCGGCCAGATTCCCGCCGATGCGCCGAAGCCCGACCAGGTGGTCAGCGGAGAGCTCTCGACGCTGCTCGGCGCCTGCAAGCCCGACCGCTCGGTGCCCGCGCCGATCGATGCGCGTCTCCCGGGCGTTGGCTACGGCCAGTTCCCGAGCCGCACGCTCTCGCCATGCCAGTACGCGCACGCCGGCAAGCTCGCGCAGGTGCTGACCTCGCTCGCGGCCGACAACGGCTCGAAGGTCACGTACAAGGGCAAGACGCTGAAGACCCCGCGCGAGCTGTTCTCCGCGCTCGTCGACAGCGGGCACACGATCGAGGTCCGCAACGAGCGCATGTACGCCAACTTCCTGTCGGCGACCGTCGGCGATCGCGATCTGATCTGGCCGGTGTGGATCGATACCGGCATCCGGCTGTCGAGCGGCGAGTCGCTCACCATCCCCGTCGGTCACAGCCACCACGCGTGGCGGATCAGCGGCCCGATCGTGAACACGCGCGTGATGTTCTATCTCGGCATCTCGGGCGCCGGCTTCTTCGGCCAGACCGACAACCGTCCCGTGTGGTCCGGCACGATCGCGGCGACGGACGTGACGATCAAGGGCGCCGGCGCGGACCTCGACTACCTGCTCGCGACCGCGGACGCCGCGTCGGCGTACCTGCGCCGCAACCGCGTCGAGCGCACGACCGTGGCCCAGGGTATGCCCGCCGACGGCTACGGCTTCGTCGGCGTGTGCAACGACTCGAACGCGACGATCGAGCTCAAGACCAAGGGCACCACGTCGGCGTTCCCGCTGCTCCGCGCGAAGTCGCTCGATGGCGCGGCCGCGCTGAACGACGGTCTCGACGCGACCGTGAAGGCGCTCCCCAAGGATGGCGATGGCCTCGTGGACCGGCGCGACGCGCTCCGCCGCGCGGTCGCGATGCAGCCGTTCCCCGACGGCTCTCCGCTGATGTGGGACGCCGTGCTCGGGGCCCAGATCGCCACGGCGCGCCGCGATCTGGCGCACTGATGTAGGCGCGGGTGGTAGCCGCACGAGATTGACGCGGCCGGGACGAGACGCGATCCTTACAGCGTGGGAACCAAGCGCGTCGTCGGTCGTGTGGCGGTGCTGTCGGCGGCCGTGATCGCGGCGTGCTTCGGTAGCGAGCCCTACGTCAGCTCGACGCAGCAGATGGTCATGCAGGCGAGCCCGAGCGCCGTGACGTTCGGCATGGTGCTCGTCGGCACCGATTCGATGCCGCAATCCGTGACGCTGAACAACACGATGCTCGGCGAGATCAACACGATCTCGTCGATCGCGCCGACCTCCGGCAGCTGCCCCGACTTCACCCCGACCTTCTCGCCGGATCCGGCCGGGTACGAAGTGGTGAACTGCGACCCGTCGATGGGTAGCGGCGCCGGGACGGACACGACCTGCCTCCCCACGATGTACCAGTTCCAGATGGTGTTTCATCCCATCAACCCCGGCCCCGTGGCATGCGAGTACACGGTCAAGTACACGGCCTCCGCAGGAAGCGGTAGTGGAGCCGCGTTGACGATCCAGTTCTCGGGTGTCGGCGCGCCCCCGCCGAACTCGTTGAAGATCGCGCCGACGATCCCGATCAACTTCGGAGAGGTCCAGCGCAACAGTGACTCGGCGCCGGCAACCGTCACCGTCTTCAACAACGGCGGCAACGGACAGTCCGTGACCGGGACCAACTCGGACGCGAACTTCATCACCTCGCCCGGGCTCAGCACCTTCTCGCTGGCGTCGATGGCGAACCAGGCATACGCGGTGACATGCCGTCCGACGACGAACGGGGCAAAGATGGGGATGCTGTCGTTCACATCGCTCGCGCCCACGGTCAGCGTGGGGATGACCTGCACCGGCATCGACCCGACGGGGCTCACGATCGTTCCGGCGAACTTCCCGTCGACGCTCGTCGGCAGGCCGGTGGACGCCGACATCTCGATCACCAACACGACAGGAAGTACGGTGACGCTCCAAGTCGGGTTCACGTCCGCGGTCGGAGCCGAGGTCACGCTGTTGCAGAACCCGGCCGGTCCTCTCATCCCGGGTGGCAACGCGCACGCGATCCTGCACTTCACCGCCGCCACCGAGCGCCAGCTCGGCGCGCTCGCGAACCTCACCATCGGCTTCATGGGCACGTCGCAGACCGTGATCGTCAACGGCGAGGCCCTCAAGGCGACCCTCGGAACCGCGCCGGGAACGACGGTCGATTTCGGCCCCGTGTGCGTCGGCGCATCGGCCACCACCGACGTGCAGCTGTTCGCGAGCGGCCTCGGCGCGATCCAGCTGATGAGCGTGACGCCGCCGGGGCCACCGTTCAGCGCCTCGGCCTCGGCAGGCACGCTGATGGGCAACCACGCCAACATGATCAAGCTGACGGCCGGGGTCTCGCCCACCGCGGCGGGCGCGCTGGCCGACAAGGTCGTGCTCGTCACCGATATCCCGGGCGCGCCGAACCAGGAGCTCAAGCTGCTCGCCGCGGCGCTTCCCCCGGGCGTGTCGCCGACGCCCGCGCAGGTCCACTTCGGTCCCGCTCACACCATGATGACAACGCCCTACAAGGAGATCATCGTCAGCAACTGCGGCACCACGCCGATCACGTTCACCTCGGCACGCATCGAGGGTGGAAGTGCGTCGGACTTCGCGGTCGTCAGCCAGTTGCCCACGGCGCCGCTCGATCAGAAGGCCGCGATCAAGATCGACGTGGTGATGACCCCGCAGTCGAACGGCGGCAAGACGGCGAAGCTGATCCTCGAGTACGCGGGCGGTGAGGTGGCCGTGGACCTCGACGGCAACGGGTTCGGCGCCGACGAGCCCTCCAAGGGCGATCGCTCCACCTACTACGCGTGCAACACC
Organism: Myxococcales bacterium; assembly: GCA_043759315.1. Lineage (GTDB taxonomy): Bacteria > Myxococcota_A > Polyangia > Haliangiales > Haliangiaceae > JABFXX01. The sequence goes on along the minus strand of JAYVLW010000105.1, from coordinate 17,450 downwards.
GGTGGCGGGCCGACGGCGGGCGTGTCGGTCGTGGTCCTCGCGTTGCTGCTGCGGCGTCGCCGCCGCGCCCAGGCGTAGGCGAGGGTCGCGAGGACCACGCCGCCGCCCGGGCTTGTCCGCGCGTCGCAGCACCCCGTCGTCGGCGGCGCATCACACGCCGCGAGCGTGATCGGTTCGCGCTCGTGTGGCGTCGGTGCGAGCGCGCGGACCGTGCCATCGTACGAGGCGATCACGAGCGAGCTGCCGGTCGTCGCGATGCCAGCGAGCACGGGCAGCTCGAGGTCCATGCGCCACAGCGGTGCACCGGTGTGGAGATCGAGCGCCGCGAGGTGGCCGCCGGTGTCCACGGCCCACACGATGTCACCGGTGATCACCGGTGACGCGGCGAACCCCCGCTCGTTGCTTCCGGCGTAGTGCGTGGTGCGGAGCTCGCTACCCGCGGCCGCGCCGAACCGCCACAGGATGCGGCCGCTCGCGGCATCGAGGCCCGCGAGCACGCGCCACAAGGTCGGCACGACGATCACGCCGTTGGCGATCGCGGGGGTCCCGATCGTCGCGATCGCCCAGTCGTAGCCGGTGGGATCGATCTTCGCCCTCCAGCGCTGCGCGCCGGTCCCGAGCTCGAGCGCGAGCACCTCGGTCGCGCCATTGGACAGGTAGACGAGGCCGTTCGCGATCACCGGCGACGCGTTGATCGAGCTCGCAACGTCGCCGGTGAGCTGCCACAGCAGACCTGCCGTCAGGCGATCCCAGGCGAGCACACCGCCGAGCTCGCGGTCGAACACGCCGACCGCCACGCCATCGCCCACCGCGATGGTCGCGAGCGAGGGGAACTCGCTGGCGCCGCGCACCGGATCGCGCAGCCACAGCGGGCGGCCCGACCCGGCGTCGATCGTGGCGAGCCGGCGCTGGTTGCCGATGATCAGATCGCCGGCATCGGTCACGATCGACCCGTAGGTGGCCGCGCCCTTCGGAGCGACGCCGAGGCCGAGCTCGTAGTGCCAGCGCGCTGCGCCGGTCTGCGCATCGAACGCGAGGACGGTGCCGTCGATCTGCACCGCGGTGACGAGGTCTCCGGCCACGGTCGCCGCCCCGCGGATCGGCATCGCGGAGGCAGCGCGCCAGCGCAGCGCGCCGGTCTCGAGATCCAGCGCGACCACGCCACCACCGTCGCCGTTCGCGAGGTCCGTGGTCGTCAGGTAGACCATGCCGTGCGCGATCGCGGGCGCGCCGTGCAAGACGTGACCGCCGACGCTGGTGGTCCACCGCGCGGCGAGGGGAGGGGCCAGCTCGCGCCGCAGCGCGCCCGTGTGCGCCGCACCGCCGCCGAGCTGCGGCCAGTCTTCACCGGCGAGCGCGCCGGTCTCGGGCGCGCAGACCTCGAACGCGAACGTGTGCGCGACGTGCTCGCCGGCGGCGGTGACGCCATCGAGCGCGACGGAGTGCGGACCGGGCGTCATCGCGGGAAGCGTGGCGCGCCAGCTCCAGCCGCCCGCGAAGGCGAGGCTGAGGGGTGTGCGGCAGTCGACCCGCGCGGTCACGGTCGCCTCGCTCGCGTCGATCTCCGTGGCGACGATCAGCGGTCCGCCGCCGGGAGCCAGACACTGCCCGCGCGCGGGTGCGACGAGGCCGATGCGCGGATGATCGACGGTGGTCCGGTGTTCGCTGGTCAGCACGCCGTGATCGATCGTGATCACGCGGTAGCCAGCGGGCGTTCCGTCGAGGCCGCCCATGAGCAGTGGCTCGGTGTTGATCTCGAGCATGCCGCCGTGATCGATCACGCGGTTCGTGTGCGTGTGCCCGCTCAGGACGTAGTCCACGCCGAGCGCGCGGAGCTGCTCCGCGAGGAGGAAGCTCGGCGGGCCGTGGGTCATCGCGACCACGGTCATCTCGGGAGCGACCTGCTTCAGATCCGCGGCGAAGAACTGCGCCGCATCGAGATCGCGCAGCGCCATGTTCCACACGACGAAGTGCACGCCGCCCAGATCGAAGCTGTAGTTATCCGGTCCGTGGTGGTCGCGGTACGCCTTGCCACCGTCGTACCAGTCGTGGTTGCCGGGCACCGGGACGACAGGGACGCCGAGTCCCTTCAACATGTCGTCGACGTAATCGAACTGGGCCGGGAACGTGTTCTGGGTGATATCGCCCAGGATCGTGAAGAACGCCGGCGCCCGCTCGCGCTCGACCGCGGCAAGCGCGGCGTCGCCCAGGTCGCGCCAGAAGTACTGGACGAACGAGGCGTGCGAGTCCGAGGCGGCGATGAACGTCAACGGACCGGCGGGCGGTACGGCGAGCCGGCGCAGCGGGAGCTCCACGTGATCGACGCCATCGAGACGCGCCCACACCGGACCGGGGACGAATCCATCGGGAACGCGGACCCACGCGATTCCGCTCTCCGCATCGATCGAAAGCTCGCCGCGCTCGTTCGTCGGTGCGAACAGCGCTCGCTCGACGGCGACGATCGCGTTCGCCACCCCCGGCTCGCCGGGACCGGGCTTGCCGTCTCCATCGGTGTCCTCGAACACGCGCACGGCGATCGTGCGCGCCTCGGCCGCCGTCCCCATGACGGCGACGACCGCGAGCGCGATGGCCACGGGCCCGCACCGATTCACCCGGGGATGATTCCACACGTCGGCGCGTTCGGGTACCGTCGGGCATGCGCTCGATCCTCGTCGCGCTCGACCCGGATGAGCTGGATTCCCGGCCTCGGGTGGACGACTAGCATCCGGGGCCGTCCCCGGAGCATCGAACGACCATGGAGCGGCGACCCCATGTGGTGATCATCGGCGGCGGTTTTGGGGGGCTCGCGACCGCGCGCGCCCTCTCGAACGCGCCGGTGAACATCACGTTGATCGATCGGCGCAATCACCACCTGTTCCAGCCGCTGCTCTACCAGGTGGCCACCGCGGCGCTGAACCCGAGCGACATCGCCTATCCGATCCGCGCCGCGCTCTCGAAGCAACGCAACGCGCGCGTGCTGCTCGCCGAGGCGCGTTCGATCGACGTCGCGAAGCGGCACGTGGTCCTCGACGACGGCGCGCTCGACTACGACTACCTCGTCGTCGCCACCGGGGCGACGCACAGCTACTTCGGCAAGGACTGGGGCCAGCTCGCGCCGGGGCTCAAGTCCATCGAGGATGCGCTGGAGATCCGGCGGCGCGTGTTCCTCGCGTACGAAGCGGCGGAGCGCGAGTCCGATCCGGTCGCCCAGCGCGAGTGGCTGACGTTCGTGGTGGTCGGCGGTGGACCCACCGGCGTCGAGCTCGCGGGTGCGCTCGGCGAGATCGGGCTGCACACGCTCGCCCACGACTTCCGCAGCATCGATCCCACGCAGGTGCGCGTGGTCCTGTTCGAGGGCGGCGAGCGCGTGCTGGCGGCGTATCCGCCGAAGCTCTCGGACGCGGCGAAGCGGTCGCTGGAGAAGCGCCACGTCGAGGTGCGGCTCAAGGCGCTGGTCACCGCGATCGATCCGACCGGCGTCACCGTGAAGTCGGGCGAGGTCGAGGATCGCGTCGGTGCGCGCACCGTGCTGTGGGCGGCCGGCGTGCAGGCGTCGCCGCTCGCGGCGGATCTCGGCGTGCCGCGCGATCGCGCCGGGCGCGTCGAGGTGGCGCCGGATCTCTCGATCCCCGGGCACCGCGAGATCTTCGTGATCGGCGATCTCGCGAGGATGACGTCCGACGGCGCGCAGGTGCCGGGTGTCGCGCAAGGCGCGCTGCAGGGCGGCAAGCACGTGGGGAAGATCATCTCCGCGGAGGCGAAGGGCGCGTCGACGGAGCGACCCACGTTTCGCTATCGCGACAAGGGCAACATGGCGACCATCGGCCGCGCATCGGCCGTCGTGGCGACGAAGCGGTTCACGCTGTCCGGACTGTTCGCGTGGCTGTTGTGGTGGGCGGTCCACATCATGTTCCTCGTCGGATTCAAGAACCGCGTGCTCGTGATGTTCTCGTGGGCCTGGAACTGGCTGACGTTCAAGCGCGGCGCGCGGCTGATCACGGGCACGGTCGGTCCGCTGCCCGCGGTGACCACGATCGGTCCCGATGGCGCCGTCGCGCTGCCGGCGCCGGCGACCGCGGTGATGCTCGATCGCGATGCATCGTAGTGCGCGTCAGTTGCGCAGCGGCTCGACGACCGAGATGTCGTGGTCGTCGGGCACGTCGATGGTCCTGTCGCGCTTGATGTGGAGCTCGGGGTTATCGAAGTGGATCGTGTGCGGACCGGGAGCGAGCAGGACGGTCTCGATCGTCTGGTAGCGGGTGGGGTCACCGTCGACGGTGAAGTAGGCCCACGGGTTGGCATTGATCGTGACCCTCCGCTTCTCGACGGCCGGCGGCGGCACGACCTGCGCGGTGCTTGCGTCGGGCGTGAGCTTCGGAGGCGTGCGGACCCTGGGGCCCGCGTCAGGGGGCGCTGCGACCGCGACGGTCGCGTCGATCGGCGGGGCCACGATCTGCACGGCGTCGACGACGGCAGCATCGATCGAGCGCGAGGGTGGGGTGATCGCGACGACACCGGCATCGGGCCCGGTGTCGTCTTCGACGTTGCCCCCGCGGTTGAGGAAGTAGATCCCGCCGATGCCGAGCGCGAGGACGAGTCCGACGAGCGCGACGGTGCGCCCCCCCGATCTGGCCGGCGGCGGCGGATCCGGCACGCGCAGCATCGGCGCGGGTGGCGGCGGCGGTTCGACGACCGCGTCGTCGCCGGCGGCGGTCGCCGCCATCGAGCGCTCGGTGCCCGTGCCGATCACGTCGAGCGCGCCGTCGTCGAGGAAGCTGACGAGGTGGTTGCCGTTGACGTCGCCGTCGATGCTGTCGTCGTCCCGTTCGGTGCCCCAGACCTCGTCGAGCCATGCCGCGAGCTGGCGTGAGGGGGCATCGCCCTTGTTCGCGGCGCGCTCGGCGACGCTGAAGTCATCGAGCTCCTGGAGCATCGCGCGGGCATCGGCGAACCGCCCTTCGGCGGCGGGGGAGGTCGCACGGTCGACGATCGCGACCAGCGCCGCGGGAACCCCGACGGTCCACGGTACGAGCTCGCCGGTCCGCGCCGCCGCGAGCGTCGCATCGCGCTCGCCGCCCGGCCGCGCCCGCTCGCCCGTGAGCAGCTCGCGCAGGACGAGGCCGAGCGCGTAGACATCAGCGCGCGCATCGAGCGGCTCGCCGCGCGCTTGCTCGGGGGCCATGTACGCCGGGGTGCCGACCAGCTTGGTCGTCGCGTCGCCGGCGAGGGCCGCGATGCCGAAGTCCGTCAGCTTGACCTCGCCCGACCACGACAGCAGCACGTTGCGCGGCGTGACATCGCGGTGGACGATGCCGAGCGCGGCGCCTTCGGGGCTCTTGCGGCGGTGCGCATAGTCGAGCGCCTGGCAGCACTCGGCGGCAATGAACGCGGCGACCAGCGGTGGCAGGTTGCGCTCTCCGGCACGGGCGAGGCTCGAGCCGAGGTCCTTGCCCTCGACGCGCTCCATGGCGAGGAACACCTGGTCGTCGATCCGGCCGAAATCGAACACCGGGACGATGTTCTGGTGGGTCAGGCTCATCGACAGCCGGGCCTCGCGCACGAACAGGTCGAGGAACCGCACGTCGCCCGAGAGCTGGGCGCGGATCCGCTTCACGACCAGCCACTTCTCGACCCCGGCGGCCTTGCGGCGCGCGAGGTACACCTCCGCCATTCCGCCCCGCGCGAGCGGGCGCAGCAGCTCGTACCGACCGAGCGCACGGCTCATCCGGGTCGAGTATAGCCCGCGTCACCCCGGTGGCCCGAACTGTCGGCCACGTCACCCACGGCGCCCCGGTTGGTTGACCCCCGGCCCGAGGAGGCCGAAGATCGTCGGCGGTGCGTGGACCGGTAGCCTTGCTCGTCGCCGCGGCGCTCGTCCCGGCCACCGCGCTGGCGAGGCCGAAGGCCGATCTGGTGATCGCCTGGGTGCCCGGCCACAAGCTCGGCCCCGTCGAGGCCGTTGCCCGCGACGCCGGCGCCGCCGTGATCGACCGCTCGCCGACGCCCCGTCCCCGGCTCGACACCGCCGCCAGCCTCAAACGAGGGATCGCCGCGTACGACGCACTTCAGCTCGAGGATGCCGCGCGCCTGCTCGGGGAGGTCAAGGCCGAGATCGATCGCACCGGGGCCGCGGAGTTGACCGAGACCGACCTCTCCGACCTGTTCCTCTACCGCGCGCTGATGGCGATGCAGCAGGGCGACGAGACCGCGACCTGGGACGAGCTGGTCGCCGCCGTCACCGTTGCCCCGGCACGCGTCCTCGATCCGGCGCGGTTCCCGCCGCGCGTGGCCGCGAAGCTCGAGAGCGTGCGCGCCAAGCTCGACGTCCACCCGAAGGCCACGTTGCTGGTCGACGTTCCCGCGGGGTGCACGGCCGCGATCGACGGCGTGACCGTGGCCACGCCGCAGCCGCGCCTCGTCGGCACGCACTGGGTCGCCGTGACCTGCGCCACGCACCTGCCGTGGGGCACGCGCGTCGAGCTCGGTGCCAACACGACCGTCGTCGCGCGCAACGAGAAGATCGCTCCGCCCACCTCCGACGAGATGCTGATCCAGGCGCGGACCGCCGGCGCACGCGCGTTCGTGGTCGTCGAGCTCACCGGCGAGCTCGGGGTGGTGCGGTTGGTCAGCGCCGACGGGCGCGAGCGCGACCGCCGCACCGTGACCGTGCGCGGAGACCTGGCGCCGATGGCCGAGGCCGTGCGCGTGATGCTCGCCCCCGCGCCGACGGAGCACTGGTACGAGTCGAGGTGGGTGTGGGCCGCGGGCGCCGCGCTGATCGCCGCTGCGATCCTCGTCCCGGTCACCGCCGCCGCCGCCAGCGACACCACCCAGACCACGTTCAGCGTGAAGGACGCACTGCCGTGGTGAGGTACGCGCTCGTGTGCGTCGCGCTCGTCGGGTGCACCAGCGAGATCGTCGTGTCGCCCGTGATCGAGGGCCCGGTGGAGGATCCGGACGCCTCCGCGTTCCCGAACCTCGACGAGATCATCATCACCGTGGCCCACGCCGGCGCCGATCGCGACCTGGTCTCCGCCTCGTTCACCCGCGGTGAGGACGTGAACATCGCGGGCGCACCGTTCGGCGATGACCTGGTCGTCCACATGAGCGGCTTCCGCGGCGCGGGCAGCGTCGCCTACGGCAGGACGTGCCCGTTCGCCGTCGACGCAGGTGGGGCGGCTGTGGAGCCGCACCTGTTCTTCTCGCGCAGCGTCACGTTCGGCAACCTCGGCGTCACGCCGGCGGAGCGCTCGGGCGGTCGCGCGATCCCGTACCTCGGCGCCGCGCTCGTGCTCGGCGGAGGCGTCTCCACGATCGAGCGCTTCGATCCCTTGACCGGGATGCTGACCAGCGTCGGTGCGATCGACGAGAGAACGGATGCCGTCGAGGCGCTGATCGGCAGCACGCCGCCGCGCGTTGTCATCGTCGGCGGGCAGGTCGGAGCGGTCGGTGCGAGCTTCCTCGAGCTCGTCGAGCCGAACCGCAACGTCGAGCGCGTCGACGACCTCCAGTCGCCGATGCCACGCATCGGGTTGACGGCCACGTCGCTGACCGACGGCCGCGTCATCGTGATCGGCGGCAACCCGCCGGGCGGCCCGCCGGTCGGCACGATCTCGGAGCTCGCGCTCGGGACGGGTGTGGAGGTCCGCACGCTGCCGATCGCCCTCGCGCATCCACGCTCCGGCCACACGGCGACCCGGCTCGGCGACGATCTGGGCGCGCCCGTCTTGATCACCGGCGGCACCGATCCGACCGGCGCGCCCGTCGCCATCGCGGAGCTGTTCAAGCCGCTCACCAAGGAGCTCGCGAAGCCGGCGACGTTCGCGCCCCAGATGGTGATTCCGCGCACCCAGCACCAGGCCGTGCGCATGCCGGATAACAGCATCCTGATCATCGGCGGCCTCGATGCCTCGATGCCGGCGCTGCCGCTGCGTGCGCTCGAGCTGTTCACCCTCGACGGCGGGTTTCGTGCGGTCGGCAACCTGCCCGAGAACGCGGGCGTGCTCGACATGAGCGTGACCACGTTGCCCGATGGCCGCATCCTGATCGTCGGCGGTCGGACGCAGCCCGGTGGACCGCCGCTCAACACCGCGTTCATCGCGCGCCTCGATCCGCTCGACGGCTCGATCGACGTGGTGCCGACCGATCGCCTCGCCGTGCCGCGCGCGAATCACCAGGCCGCCCTGCTCTGCGACGGCACGATCTTCGTCACCGGTGGTGCGCCGGGGCGCCCGGTCGCCGAGCGCTACAACCCGTCGCCGACGGGGCGCCGCTGACGACGGTGCGGCTGGCGTGTTGGCATCAGTCGATCCGGAGCCCTCCCGCGACCGCCGATGCTACAATGGCCGGCCATGCAACGCGGCGAAGATCGATCGGGCCAGGACTCCACTCGAGACACCGATTCGACGCCGGTAGCGTCTCCGGGCCAGCGAGGCGGGCCGGGTGTGGCCGCGCTGGCCGCCCTTCTGGCGAGCGGACCTGCGCCCTCGCCGAAACAGATCAGCGAGATCCTGACCACGCACCCCGGTGAGCGCGATGTGATCCTCGCTCGCCTCCACGCGACCTTCGGCAACGCCTACGTCCAGGCGGTGTTCGCCGCGGGATCGGTCGACTCGCCGGCGCCGGTGCCGCCGCCGCCTCGTCCCCCCGAGGCCGCGCCAGCTCCCGACGTGACGATGGGCACCGCCGACGGCACACAAGCCGCCACCGCGCCGGCTCCGGCGACGGCGGTCCCCACGGCGACGACGCCGGCTCGACCAGCGCCTACCGCGACCGCCGAGGGCGGCGGAGCGGAGCTCCCGCATCGCGCCCAGATGGAGGCCTCGTTCGGCCAGGACTTCTCGAACGTGAAGGTGAAGACCGGCCAGGCCGGCGCGCTGGGGCAGATCAACGCGGCGGCGGCGGCCCGTGGCGAGGAGATCGCGTTCGGCGAGGCGTCTCCGTCCCCGAAGCTCGTCGCCCACGAGCTCGCGCACGTCGTGCAGCACCGCCAGACGGGTGGCACCGACCTGCAGCGGAAGCCGACGATCGCGTCGACCGAGAACGCCGCCGAGCGAGAGGCGGATGTCGTGGCGGACCGCGTCGCGAGCGGTGACGTCGCCGGCGACATCGCGGCCCGACCGGAGGGCGCGATCCACCGATTTGCTCCTTCGGGCCACCGCGAGGCGACCGTTCACGGGCTCAAGGAATCGTTCGGCGCGCAGGAGATCGCGGAGATCTATGCGTCGAACTGGGAGCGCGATTTCTCGCAGGGCCACCCCGACATCGCGTCGGCGACCCTCGCGTGGACCGCGGTCAAGAACCACGCCACCGCCCACGAAGGCGACCCCGGGCCCGGCGCGCCGCAGTTTCGCACGGCCATCGAGAAGGTCATCAACATCGGCATGACGGGGGCCACCACCGAGTCGATGGGCAACTATCGCTACTGGGAGCACCTCGATCAGCCGCCGGCGCAGCTCGCCGACGCTGCCGATCAGCGGTGGGCGGGGAAGGCCAACGGCCTCCGCGGCTATCTCCTCGACGCGCGCGCGGGCACCAAGGACCAGATGTGCGCCGCCGTCGACGCGTATCGAAAAGGAAGCGGCCTGACCGCGACGGCGCCGGTCGACAACTGGGGAGGCGTCGCGAAGCCCGACGGGTATTCGACGCTGCCCCAGAACTACGACGACCCGAAGGTCGCGTCGCGCGATCCGGTGCGCGAGGAGGTGGTCCGCGAGGCCACCGCCGATGGCGCGCAGGTCAAGCCGGGCCATGACCCCGCCGTGTGGAAGATCGCCGGCCAGCATCTCGGGCGGGCGATGCACGTGTTCGAGGACTTCTGGGCGCACTCGAACTGGCTCGAGCTCGCGAAGTCGGCCAAGGCAAAGGGCTCCGCGCCTGGTGGCGCGGCGGGCAACGCAGAGCTCAAGACCGGCACCTTCGACATGCCGGCGAAGTCCCACGCGCTCGGCCACAAGCTCCTGGCGCTGTCGTCGGGGTTCTCGAAGGACTTCAAGCTCCTCCTCCGGGCGTTCGGCCGTGACGCCGCGTCGACAAAGCTCGACTCCCCCGCCGCGATGGCGACCGACAGCGAGAACCGCCAGCAAAGCGATCACGATCGCGCGTACGGGGCGTTGCAGACCGATTCGCGGACGACCACGGGCGAGATCCTCGACGTCGGCACCGCGGTGGGCAACATGCGGTCGCTCGTCGGATCCGGTGGCTACAAGATCGAGGACTTCCTCGCCAACGAGAACTGGCTCGCGGCGCTCAACGCCAAGGGCAATCTCTTGATCGCGCAGGGCGAGTCCACCGCCGGACCGGACTCGCACGGCAAGCTCGCCAAGGATCAGCCCGAGGCCGATGGACACGCCGACCACGGCGGAGCCCTCGCGCTCGCGTCCGCGGCCAACATGATGGTGTTCGGTCCGCTGCGCGGGATCATGGACGAGCAGGATCCGGCCGTGGCGCTCGCGAAGGTCCAGGCGCAGCTCGAGCTTGTCGACGCGTTGGTGGTGGCGCCGTCGCCGAGTCATCCGCTGTGGCACCTCGTCGGCGCGACGAAGTAGCGCGGTCTCCCCGAAGAGATCGCGGGCGTTCGATTCGAGCTCGCCAAGGTGTTGTGGGCGCGCGGCAAGAAGCATCGTTCTCGGGTGCTCGAGCTCCTCGGCATGGCCGAGACCGCGCTGCGCGACGACGGTCGTGGCGAGAGTGCAGAAGGCGATCGCCGCATGGCGCGGCGAGCATGGTCTGTAGCGGTTGCACCGAGCCAGGAGCACCAAGCGCTACACGGCTCGGCCTCGGGTATCCTTGGCGGGTGCACGGTCACTACCTCGCGTATCTCGTGATGCTCGTGGGCTGCGGTTCGACAGCGGCCACCCCCGATGCTGCGGGCCCCGACGCTCGGCCCGTCGATCTCACATGCCTGTCGACGCCGGGTCTGACAGCCGTCGAGCAGCAGCTGATCAACCAGCCGGCAGACTCGTGGGCAGCGCTGCCAAACACCGCCCTCGATCCTTGGTGCCGCACGCAGGGCCTGCCCGAGAACGGCGAACCCACGGCCTACCGCTGTGGCAACGTGATCCTCGCATGGGGCGGCGGCGCGTTCGATCCGTCGCGGCGCCAGCTGATCCTGTTCGGGGGAGGGCACAACGACTACGCCGGGAACGAGGTCTATGGCTTCGACATCGCGACGGCGGCGTGGAAGCTCCTACGCCCACCCACGCCGATGGCGCAGGTGGTGCCATCGACGGATGCCTATGCGGACGGCACACCGGTGAGCCGCCACACCTACGATGGTTTCGCGTACCTCACCGATCGCGCGAAGCTCCTGACGTTCGGCGGCTCGCGCTATCAAGACGGCAGCACCACGGCCGTGACCTGGCTCCTCGACTCCGCGACCCTGAGCTGGACCCGCAAGTCGGAGTTCCCGCCTTCTGGCGGCGGTATCTTCTTCACCGGGACGGACTACGACGAGACGACGCACACGGTCTACACGAGGACCCAAGACGGCATCTTCACGTACGACGTGGGCAACGACAGCTGGCAGCGAATCGCGGACTTCGGCTATCCGCCCTTCTACCCGGAGTTCACGACGAGCAACAGCCGCCGCGGCATCGTGGTGCCTTCGCGCCGGCTGTACTTCGCGCTTGGCGGGAAGACCCAGAGCGGCAAGCCCGACGTCGTGGTCTGGGATCTCGCCGCAGGGCAGGACGCGACCGCGGCGTGGACCCCCCAGGGCGACACGCGCGGCATCCAGATCTCGGGTACCGGCGCGGATCTCGACCGTGCAGCCGATGCGATCGTCGCCTGGTCCGGCGGCGGCCCCAACATCCTCGACCTCAACACCAAGCAGTGGCGGATCGGGAGCGCGACGGGCGCTCCCGCACAGCAGATCGACAACGGCACCTTCGGGCGCTGGCGCTATGTCAGCTACTTGAATGTGTTCGTCCTCGTCAACGATCCGACGGAGGACGTCTACGTCTACAAGCACACGGGCGGCTGCGGCATCAAAGGGGGCTGAGCATGGAGCCTGCCGGCTGTCTTCGAATGGTCATGCCTTCGCCCGAAGTCAGTACGCTGCCATCCGTCGGAGCTCGGGCCCAGGTCACGGCATGATGAACACGCCCTTGAGATCCTCGGATCGCGAGATGACCGTGCTCGGGTCTTTGATCGACGCAACGCGGAACTGGTAGTACATGCCCGCCTTGAGCGGCGGCCCCCCGTACTGCAGGCTCACCACGCTCTTGGGCGTGCTGGACTCCCAGACCGTGGTGCCATACGAATCGAACACGGTCACCGCATAGCGATCCTCGGAGGAGTCGTCGAGCCACCTGAACGTTGGTGTGCCCGTGACCATCTCGGGCCCCGTCGCGCCCGGCGCCACGAGATCCACGGATCCCGTCACCTTGAAGCCATCGGCGATGGCGACGTTCTGACCCGCGACGACTTGCTGATGCACGATCGCGGTGCCGCCGATCCCGGATTCGTCGCGCACGAGGTTGTCATTCTCGAACGCCGCCAACACGACGTAGCGCCCAGCGGGAACGCCCGTGACCGAGAATGCGCCGTTCACGGTCGGCGGCGCTCCGGGCTCGGGTGCGCGCAGACCGGGCGGCGTTTCGCCGCGGGCGATGGCCGTGCGGAACGTCGATTCGACGACGAGGATCACGGAGGTCCCGTTGCCGTTTTGGCCGTTGACGATACTCACCGATCCCGAGACGGTGGACGCGGCGGCGTCGCTGATGTCGAGATTGACCGCCACCGTCGCACCTGCGCCGAGGTCGGCGCTCTTCGCGACGTAGTTGTACCCGCGTGCATAGGCCTGAACCGACGCGGTACCGGCCGGCACGTTGAAGATCGCGTAGTCGCCGTCGCGTCCCGCGATCGCAGTCGTGCCGACGCCGTTCACTTCGGCGACGACGAGCACGCTGGCGTTCGTCGAGTTTGCGTCGACATGTCCCTTGATGATGCCCGTTGCTGCGCCCGACGGCTGCTTCAGCAGTCCAACGTCGGTCAACGACGATTTGATCTCGTATCTGCCGTCCGTCATGACCGCACTGCTCGTGTCGAACGCAAGGGCAGGTCGGATGCCCGACGGGAACGTGAGGAACCCGTTCGCGTCGGCGCGGAGCGTGATCTTGAAGCTCTCTGCTGGCGCGCCATCGCTCGTGCGAGCGATCGGGATCGGAAGCGTGTACGAGCCGTCTGCCGCCGACGTCGCGACGAAGCTCATCGCCGCACCGTTCGCATCGAGGGCGACGATCCGCGCGCCCCCGACCGCCGCGTTCGTATCGAGATCGAACACGCGCCCGACCACGACGACTGCAGCGACGCAGGTCGGCTGTCCCCCTTGCACGCCCTCGCAGGCTTGGTTGTCGTCGCAACCCGAGTTCGCGACCGGGTCACACGAATCGTCGCCGCCGCAAGCGGGCAGCATCGCGAGAACTGCAGCAAGTCGAATCCACATACATTGTCAGTGGGCTAGCGGGTCGCAAAGGTTGCAGCGATTCAGCTCGGTGTGACTTCGCGCATGTCCCAAACGTGCGCTGTGCGCGCGCTGGATCGAATCGGTTTACGGTCAGTCTCGGGCGTTGGTCAGCCCTCGCGGAGTGGAGGGGGCGCCTTGAGGCCGTACTTCTCCATCTTGTAGATCAGCGCGCGGCGCGATAGCCCGAGCCGGCGCGCGGCGCGGGTCTGGTTGTTGCCGTCGGCCTCGAGGGCCGCGACGATCGCCGCGCGCTCGACCTCGGCGAGGTGGCCGCGCACGTCGCTCGAACGCGCGATCGGGCGGACCTGGTGCGCGGCGTCGTGCATGCGCTCGGGGAGGTCGGCGGCGGTGATCGTATCGGAGGCGAGTACGAGAGCGCGCTCGACGGCGTTGCGTAGCTCGCGAACGTTGCCGGGCCAGCCGTAGGCGCACATCTGCTCGCGGGCGTCCTCGGTGAAGTGCGGCGTGGCGCGGCCCTGCTCGGTGGCGGCGGAGCGGGCGAAGTGCTCGGCGAGCGGCATGATCTCGGTCGGGCGATCGCGGAGCGGTGGCACGACGATCGTGAAGCCGCCGATGCGGAACAGCAGATCCTGGCGGAACCGACCGGCACGCACGTCGGCGTCGAGGTCGCGGTGGGTGGCAGCGATCAGCCGCGCGTCGGTGGCGACCTCGGTGGTCCCGCCGACGCGCGTGATCACCTTGCGCTCGAGCACGCGCAGGAGTTTGGCCTGGAGCGACAGCGGCATGTCGCCGATCTCATCGAGGAACAAGGTGCCGCCGTCGGCCGCCTCGAAGAAGCCGATCTTCCGCTTGTCGGCGCCGGTGAACGCGCCGCGCTCGTGGCCGAACAGCTCGCTCTCGAGCAGCGTCTCGGGGAGTGCGGCGCAGTTGAGCTTGATCAGCGGGCGATCGCGGCGGCTCGAGCGGCGGTGGATCGCCTCGGTGACGAGCTCCTTGCCGACGCCGGTCTCGCCGAGGATCAGCACGGTCATCGGGGTGTCGGAGATCCGTTCGACGAGCGTGTACACGCGCTGCATCGCGGGATCCGTGACGACGGGCGCCTGCGGGACGTGGGTCTCGGCGCGCGGTAGCTTGCCGGTGCGGAGGCCGCTGCGGAGCTGAGACATCAGGGTGTCGACGGTGGTGCCATCGTCGGGGCACAGCGCGCTCGACGCGGTCGCTGGCGTGTTGGTCGCGCGGGCGAAGTCGAGCGCGCGCTGGATCGCGGCGGCGCCATCGGTGCGGCCGAGCTCGGGCAGGATCACGAGGTAGTCGTCGCCCGCGTCCTCGGCGATCATGTCCATCGGGCGCAGCGTGCCGGCGATCGAATCGACCACGGCATCGTTCGCGACGCGGATCATCGCGACGGTCACGGGACGGTGGTAGCGCACGGCGCGATCCACCTCGGCCGCGAGCCGGGTCTCGCCGGCCACCGCGTCGGCGACCGCGCTCCGGTGGCGCAGCGTGCTCGAGACGCCGACGATCGCCACGATGGGTCCGACGGAGATCTCGTCACCGGGGACCACGCGCCGTGTGCCCTCGACCTTGTCGCCGTTGACCCGGGTGCCGTTGCGGCTGCCGAGGTCCTCGATCTCGATGACGTCGCCCGTACGTCGCACCTTGGCGTGCATGCGGGAGACCTTCTCGTGGTCGAGGTTGATGGTCGCCCCGCGGGAGCGGCCGAACGTGACATCGATCCCGTCGGGCAGGTCGACGACGCGCGAACCCCCGTCGTCGATGTGGATCACCAGGAACGCGCGGGGCTCCGTCGCCACGGCCATCTCGGTGACGCCCGCTTGAGTCTGAGGTTCCGTACCCATAGCCTTGTACAGATCGTGCACAGTCGTCCTGTTCTGCGCAGCTCCGACGCGCACAAATTCGCGGCGTTGCGCCCTGGTAAGAGGTGGTCTCCGCGTTGCACCAATACCCGTGCCATGAAGTCCCTCCTCCCACTCGCGCTCCTCGCCGCCGGGTGCGGAGACGGTGGTGGACCTTCATCCCCCGACGGCAACTCCAGCAGCGACGCGGCCTCCAGCAGCGACGCCGGGCCGGTCCCCCATGGCCTCCTGGTGACCTGGAAAGCCTCCCCGGCGCTCCCCGGACCGCTCAAGACGGACCTGACCGTGACGTCGGCGACCTTCAACATCTCGCGCCTGCAGGTCATCGGGGACAGCGGGCAGCCCAAGACGTCCGCGTTCCCGATCGTGTGGTCCGCCGAGACGTTCGGCGATCCCCCGACGATCGGGTTCTCCAGCGCCCCGGGCGGTCTGTACTCGCAGGTCACGATCGAGATGCAGCAGGTCGGGATGGCGAGCTACGACATCCGGGGCACGGTGAAGGTCGGCTCGACGACCAAGCCGTTCCACATCCGCGACACCGCCGAGGTCACCATCGACATCACCGGCTACAACGTCGCGTTCTCGCCCGGGTCCGACGCGATCCTTCCGATCAAGGTCGATCTCAGGCCGCCGATCGAGTCGGTCGACTTCGCGATCGTCCAGGACATGAACGGCACGCTCGAGATGGGACCGACGGATCCGCAGATGAGCGAGCTCCGCGACAAGCTCGACGATGCATTCAAGCGCGGCCCTTAAGCGAGGGCGACCAGGTCTTCGAACGCGGCGTAGTAGCTCTTGCGGAACGCGGCGAGGGTCGCGACGCCGGCGCTCGCGCGATGGGTGACCAGGTTGCGGACCGCGGCGAGCGTGTGCAGCCGGTGCGCGAGCGAGACCGTCTTCTCGGCGCTCTGCTTCGCCTGGCCGCCGCCGACCTTCATGAGGTTCTTGAACCCGGTCGGGTGATCGACGGCGAACAGCACGATCATGCGCGCCCACTCGGTCACCGAGAGCGGGGAGTCCAGGCGCTTGCGACGATGCTCTTGCAGCTCGCGCACGCAGTTCGGGATCGCGCGCAGCGGGATCTCCACGCGCGCGCCGCCGACGTCGATCGGGTCGCGCCATTTGGGCTCGAGCCAGCGCTGGAACCCGGGCCAGCTGCCGCCGATCACGCGATCGACGTAGTCGAACAGCACGGCCGGATCGCGCTGTAGCCCGGCCATCCGCGGCCCGAGCCACGCGTGCACGTAGTTCTCGAGGACCTTCATCCACAGCGTGATCGACGGCGAGAGATCCGCATCGGCCGCGCCGCCGGTGGAGTGGAACAGCGACTCGGCGGTGCGCATGCTGCGGACCAGCGTGTCGAAGCCGGAGAGCTTCGCGAGCTGGGCGAACGCCGGGAACACCTGGGTGATCTCGGCGTCCACGTCGACGGGAGGTGCGGAGTCGCTGTCGTGCGACGCGGTCTCGAGCTTCATGCGGAGCAGCGGCTCGAACGCCGGGTCGTCGGAGTGGACCTTCTCGAGCGCACGATCGATCGCGGGTGCGAGGGCGGCGGCGTGCGGGCGCGAGATCGTGATCGCGGCGGCGAGCGCACCGCGCGCGGTCGGGTCGCCATCGCCAGCGACGAACGCGATGGCCTGGGCGAGCGCGGCCGGTGTCCCGAGGCGGAGGAGGCCGGTGGCCGCGCGTTCGTGGACCGCCGGATCGTCGTCCTTGAACGCGGCGAGCAGAGCGGTCTCGGTCGCCGGATCGGCGAGCTTGCCGAGCGCCCACACGGCGGCGCCGCGCACCGAAGGCGCGTCGTCATCGGCGAGCGGGGCGAGCGCCTGCGCGGTGACCGCGCCACCGAGGAGCCCGGCGATCTCCGCTCCGGCCTCGCGGGCCCGTGCCTCGGGCGCGGAGAGCAGTTGGGTCGCGCGGGGGGCGAGCCCGACGATCGCGGCCGCATCGGGATTCGTGGCGACGAGGGCATTGGAGGCGGCGCCAAGCACCCGCGGATCTTCCTCCCGCCTGACCGCGGCCACCACCTCGGTGAGCACGCCGGGCATCCGGAGCTCGCCGAGCGCGACGTATGCCGCGAGCCGCAGATCTGGGGGCTCGCTCGCTGCGCAGCGCCGCACCAGCGCGGGCGCGAGCTCCGCGAG
>JAYVLW010000104.1:0-4172 GCA_043759315.1 Myxococcales bacterium | reverse complement strand
CCCGGGCCGGAGGTCACGGCGACCACGCCGAGCTTTCCCGTGGAGTGCGCGTAACCGGCCGCAGCGAACATCGCTCCCGATTCGGAGCGCGTGGTGACGACGCGAAGGTTCGAGTCGAGCAGCGCATCGTGGACCGGCGAGATCGCACCGCCCGGCAACCCGAACACCACGTCGACGCCGGCCTCCTCGAGCATCCGGACAAGTAGATCCGCGCCGCGCAGCGGCACGGCCGTTCTATCGATCGGGGGCGCGACCTCGGGAGCCTGCTTCGCGATCCGCGCCTCGAGCAGCGCGGGCAGGTCGACGGGCTTCGCGATCGCCGCCTCCGCACCGGCCGCGAGCGCGCGCGCGGCCATCTCCTCGGTCATGGCCGCACTCGCGATCACGATCTCGACCCCACTTGTAGCGGGGTTCTCCTTGATCCGGCGGCAGGCTTCGATGCCATCGAGGCCCGGCATGAACACGTCCATCACGATGATGTCGGGCCGGATTCCAGCGACCTGGAGCAGTGCATCGATCGCGTTGTCGGCGACGATCAGCTGGAGGTCCCTACGACCGCGCATGGCGCGCTGAAGCGCACGCAGCTGAAGCGCGTCATCATCGACAACAAGCACCCGCACCACCCCGACCAACCCCTGAGACTCTTGGGCGAGAAGGTTCATCTAACGGGCCGTGTATATCCCCGGGCGTGACGCGGTACACCATGATTCGTCGAGGTGAGTTATCAGCGCGGAATCATGCGGGATCTCAGCGAATGGAGGTCGCACGGCTTGTCGAACTCCCCGAGCATGGTGTGGATGTCGGCCGAGAGCGGCGTGCCGAGGTTGCTATCAGCTCGACGGTGCGGAGCTGAACGCGAGCGGGTTGTTGATATCGTGCGCCGCCCGCCGCGTCACTGAACAGCTTCGCGCGCACTTGCAGCGTACGCAGTTCGCCATCGGGACGCACGATCCGGAACTCGAGCGGCGCTTGCGCGGTGGCCTTGCGCGCGCCCCCAGCCGTAGAGCCGGTAGACCTGATCCGACCACGCGGCGACGCCCGTGCGCAGATCCATCTGGGTGATCCCGAGGCGGGCGAGCCGCTGGACTTCGCTCAGAAGATCATCCGAAGACCACACGAGCGGCCATCGTACCGCCGATCAACTCCGCGGCTGCGATCGATGTTATGTGGGAGATGCATGGGTAAGGATCTCGACCGCCCGGTGTGGCGCGGCCAGCGCCCGTGGTTCGAGATCTGGTTTGCCGTCGTGCTCGACGAGAGCAAGCGCCGCGCTCTGTGGATCCGGCAGACGATGTTCGTCCCGCGCTCCGGAGCGGCCCGCGCCACCGTATGGGGCGCGTGGTTCGACGCGGATGCATCACCGCCAAGTGTTGCGGCAAAACGCTTCGCGCCTCTCGATGTCGCGGTCGTCGATGAAGGAGAATCGCTGATCCGCACCTTCGACAGTCGGCTGTCCCGAACGGCAGCGGTCGGTGCGGTCGATGGCATCGCGTGGGACGTCGCGTGGAAGGGCGGCAGGCAGGAGAACGACGACCTCCCCGCATGGCTCCCCGCACCCACGCACGCGCGCCAGATCGTCCACGATGCCGAGGCGACCGGCAGGGTCACGCTCGGCGAGCACGTGATCGACATCAAGGGGCGAGCGCTCGCGATGCACCTGTGGGGCAAGCGCCGCGTCCCCACCTTGCACTGGATCTGGGCGCCGTGGACCGGCGACGGCTCGCTCGAGGTCTCCGCCGTCTCGCTGCGCGACACGTTCTCGCTCGGCCTGGCCACGCTGCGACTAGACGGACCGACCGACTTCAAGGGGCGCCCCGCCACCGCCGCGCACGCGAACAACTTGATCACTGCCACGGTCGCCGGCCCGCGTCGCCTCGTGCACGCGCGCGCGTGGTCCGAGCCGGAGGCGACGGTGGGCTATGCGTATCGCGATACCGATGATCGCGATCTGATGGTCGCGCAGAGCGACATCGGCTCCGCGTACTTCGAGATGTACACGCGCACCGCGCCCGGCGCCGCGTGGCACGCGACCGACGAGCGCCGCGTCGACGGCGGCGTCGCCGTGGAGATCCATCAGCGCACGCCGCTACCCAACGTGCAGTACATCCCGTGGGATGCGACCACCCGTCCCGACGCTGCGATCGCGCCCACTCCGCGCGGCGCCGACACCGTCGACTGGCCCAAGGTCACGTCGATCGTCGCCCTCGGCCTGACCTACGGCGATCACGTCCGCGAGACCGGTCAGAAGCTCGATCCGACGGCACCACCGACGTCGTTCACGAAGCACGTCCGCGCGCTCGCTCCGGGCAATGGCCCCGTGCGCGTGCCGACCGGCGCCGAGATCCTCGCAGCACTCGACGCTGTCGAGCCTGGCCTCGCTGCGGTGCTCGCCGAACATCTCCCGGTCGTCCCCGCGGTGATGGACTACGAGGGAGAGATCGCGCTCGTCGCACTCGGCGCGATCGACGAGGCCGCGCTGGCCGCCGGCACGCCGCAACCGTTCGGTCTCGCCGTGGCGAACGACCTCACCGCGCGGCTCGTGCAGGCGCTCGGCGAGACGATGGAGGATCCACTCGGGTACTGGGCCGCGGCAAAGTCGTTCGCGAAGTTCCTCCCCGTCGCCGAGTACGTGTGGGCTCCCCCCGGCGGCATCGCCAAGCTCCCGGAGCTCTCCCTCGAGACGCGCGTCAACGGCGACGTCCGTCAGGCGGCGTCGACGAAGCTGATCATCTATGACCTACCCGCGATGGTCCGCGCCGCGCATGCGCACCTCGGCCGCGGCCTCGCGAAGGGCGACGTGATCCTCACGGGAACGCCCGCGGGTGTGGGGCTACGGCTCTCGCCGCTCAAGCGCCGGGTCGCCGCGATGATCAAGGATCGGTTCCGCAAGGCCGAGCTCCTCGTCTCGACGTTCGCCACGTCGACCGCGCTGCTCCGCCCCGGCGACGTCATCGAGGTCGATGCCGGTCTCGCCGGGCGCGTGCGAACGCGACTCGTCGTCTGACGCGCCGCGTGCGAACGAGCCTTACGCGTGCGCGGCGACGCTGACGCCGAAGCCAACACGTGCGCCGCCACCGGGGCGATCCGAGATCCACGCGCCGCCATCGTGCGCGACCGCGATCCGCGAGACCAGCGCCAGCCCGAGGCCGAGACCATTGCCACTCGACGGCACGAACGCGCGGAAGGCATCGGCGCGGCGGCTGGCGGGAACGCCTGGCCCCGCGTCGTCGACCTCGATCGCGACCTGCGCACCGCGGCGCTCGATGCGCACCGCGACCGCGCCGTTGCCGTGACGGCGGGCGTTCTCGAGAAGGTTCGCGACCGCGCGGCGGACCAGCGTGGGATCGATCGCGGCCCGCACGTCGCCGATCGCCTCGATCGCTTCGGGGGCCACGCCCGCCGAGGTTGCCGCGTCGCTGACCAGCTCGCCGAGGTCGACCTCGCGACGATCGAGGTTGCCGAACTCGAGACGTGATTGCGCGAGCAACCGGCCGACGAGGTCATCGAGCACGAGGACCTCCTTCTCGAGCTCGGCGAGCGCCTTCGGATCGTTGGTATCGCGTGCGGTCTCGATCAGCACGCGCATGTGTCCGAGCGGGGTGCGCAGCTCGTGACTGACCGCCGCGAGGAGCTGCCGCTGGTCGACGAGCTGTTGCTGGATCTTCGTCGTCATGTCGTTGAGCGCCACCGCGAGCAGCCGCACTTCGCCGCCGAACCGATGAGGATCGATGCGGGTCTCGAGCTTGCCATCGCCGATGTCCTGCGCGGCGCGGATGGCGATCAACAGCGGCCGGGTCAGCCGCCACGCGATCGCGCCCGACACCATCGAGAGTCCGAGCAGCGCGATCACCAGGTGCCACCAGCGCGCGTCGGGCCACAGGCGGACACCGGTCGCGATGCCCGCGGCGAACGCGAGCGTGAACCAGATGAACATGCGGCGGCGCATGCGCGCCATCAGCCACCACGGCTGCCAGCCGCGGCGCGGATCGCGCGAGCGCATCCACATCTCGCGCTCTGCGTGTAGCTCGCGGAACCGCTCGTGGCGCGCGCGATGGCGACCGTGGTGTCGCTCGTGACGACCATGGTGGCGCACGTGCTTGCGTCGCCGAACACCGTCCGAGCGCGTCTCGCCGGGATGCAGGGTGATCACCTCGCAGTTGCCGAGCTTGACC
>JAYVLW010000103.1:0-4748 GCA_043759315.1 Myxococcales bacterium | reverse complement strand
GTGGCGATCTGCGCGAGCACCTTCGCCGGGCTCCCCGCGTACGGCAGCGTGCCGGTCGCGAGCTGATAGAGCGTGGCGCCGAGCGAGTACAGATCGCTCTTCGCCGTCGCGACGTCGCCGCTCGCCTGCTCCGGGCTCATGTACGCGGGCGTGCCGAGCAGCGCGCCGGTCTTCGTCACGAGCGAGTCCTCGGTCTCGAGCCGCGCGACGCCGAAGTCCGTGAGCAGCACGCGGCCGTCGTGCGAGATCATGACGTTCGCGGGCTTCATGTCGCGGTGCACGATCGATGCCTTGTGCGCGGCTCCGAGCGCATCGGCGAGCAGCGCACCGACGCACGCGGCGACCTCGGCGAACATGGGGCCGCGCTGCTCGATCTCGGCGAGCAGCGAGCGCCCGCGGATCATCTCCATCACGATGTACGGCGGATCATCACCCTCGGCGCCGCCGACGTCGTAGATGCGCAGGATGTTCGCCTGCTCCAGGCCAGCGGCCGCGCGCGCCTCGCGCTGGAACCGATGCACGATCTCCTCGCGCCGCGCGAGGTGCGGGAACAGGACCTTCACGGCGACGTCGCGCCGGAGCTCCTTGTCGCGCGCCTTGAACACGGTCGCCATGCCGCCCTCGCCGAGCTGCTCGCCGAGCTCGTAGCGACCGAGCGTGTCGCCCGAGCGCACGCCGCGCGGACCGCGGCCAGGTAAATGCGAGAGGGAGGCGCTCGCAGAGGCGCCGTCGGTGGAGGCGTGCGTGTCGGCGACAGCGGGATCGGTATCGTCGTGCTTGTCGTTCGGGTCGCCGGCCACGCTCAGCTAGCCGACCACACCACGTGGCCGGTCTTGCCGCCGGCCTTCGCCTGCTTCATCGCCTTGCCAAGCCGGCGGCCGAGCTCGTCGGCACCCGTGTTGAGCGTTAGCCCATCGGTGTGCGCGACGGCGGCGACGAGGTGCAGCGAGGCGGGATCGCCGGGCAGCGACGCGCGCTTGCCATCGAAGGCCGCCTCGGAGGTCGCAAGGAACGGCATCGCGTGCTCGGGCGCCATGACCGCGATGAAGTCCGAGCCGCCGATGTGACCGACGAACGCGCCGCCACCGGAGGCCGCGCGCGCCGCCTCGAGCAGCCACGCGCCGAGGTTCTTGACGGTGTCCTCCGAGGACACGATGCCGATCGCGTCGGCGTACGCGTCGAAGCTGAGGATGTCGATGTGGACGACCGCCGTGGGCTTGCCGCTCTTCAGCGCCCCCTCGATCTCCTCGTCGATCGCGTTCGAGCCGGGGAGGTTCGTGGTGGGGTTACGGTTGCGCTCGCGCCGCGCGGAGCGCACGAGCGCCTTCACGCGCGCGCTCATCTCGCGGAGATCGAACGGCTTGGACATGTACGCGTCGGCGCCGGCCTCGAGACCCTGGACCTGGTCATCGGTCGATGCGAGCGCGGTCAGCATCAGGATCGGGGTTCGCGACCACATCACGTCGGCCTTGAGCCTCCGGGCGACCTCGAGACCGTCCACCCGGGGCATCATCACGTCGAGGACCAGGAGGTCCGGATCGTGCGCCTTGACGAGCTTGAGCGCCTCGTCACCGTCGCGAGCGCGCAAGCAGAGAAAGCCGGCGTCGCCGAGCGCCATGTTGACCATGTGCGCGATGGCGTCGTCGTCCTCTGCGATGACGATCTTCTTGAGAAGCATCGGGGACACCCGTGTGATACCGCTGATCTAGAGACCGCGTCAATCATCGGCTCGCACGCTCGCCCAACATGAAACCACGGCCCCCTCGACTCGACCCCCAGGTCGAGACCTCCCAGCTCGCCAACGGGCTCGCCGTGACCACGGTTACCCTGCCCCACCTCCACACGGCCGTGGTGACGCTGTTCATCAAGGTCGGGGCCCGGTTCGAGACCCCAGCCGACAACGGCCTGTCCCACTTCACCGAGCACATGCTCTACCGCGGGACCGAGAAGTATCCGTCGTCCCTCGCGCTCAACACCGCCGTCGAGAAGCTGGGCTCCACGCTCCACGCCGAGACCGGCCGCGACTACACGCTGTTCCAGATCTCCCTCGAGACCGAGCACGTGCCGGCCGCGATCGGCCTGCTCGGCGAGCTGATCGGGCGGCCGAAGTTCTCCGACATCGAGCTCGAGCGCACCCTGATCCTCGAGGAGATCAACGAGGACTACGACGCCGACGACAACGAGATCAACACCGACGACATCGCCCGCGGCCTCGTGTTCGGCGATCACCCGCTGGGCCAGCGCATCATCGGCCCACGCGCAAATGTTGCGCGGTTCTCGGCCAAGGACGTGCGCCGCCACTTCGCCACGTTCTACGGCGCCCGCAACGCGCGGCTATGCATCGCGGGGCCGATCGAGCACGCCCGCGTCGTCGATGCGGCCCACAGAGCGCTCGCGAAGATCCCGGAAGGCACCCGCGCCCTTGCCCCGGCGGCACCGCCCCCGAAGACCGGGCCGAGGCTGCGCCATGTCGCCGACGCGGGCTCGCAGACCTCGCTCGCGGTGCTGTTCCGCGGGGTCCCCGAGCTCGATCCCGGCTACATCCCGCTCGTCACCCTGCTGCGCATCCTCGACGACGGCATGTCGACGCGCCTCCACTACACGCTCGCCGATCAGAAGGGCCTCGCGTACTCGATCAATGCCTCGATCGAGCCGCTCGCGGATACCTCGCTGTTCGAGATCTCGGGCGCGACCGCAAACACGAAGGTCCCCGCGCTGATCAAGGAGCTGCTGCACATCCTCGACGGGCTGCGCGCGGGCAAGATCACGAAGGACGAGCTCGCGCGGGCGCGCGTGCGCTACCGCTACGAGACGCTGGCGTCCCTCGACGACGCCTCCGCGATGGCCGGGTGGTTCGGCGGCACCGCGCTGTACTTCGAGCCGCCGAAGCTCTCCGAGCGGCTCGCGCAGATGAACGCGGTGACCATCGACAAGCTGGTCGAGATCGCGCGCAAGGTGCTCGCCCCCGAACAGCTCTCGATGGCCTCCGTCGGGACGCTGTCGCGCGCGAAGCTGAAAGAGCTGCGCGGCACCGTCGAAGCCTGGCGATGAGCTAGATCCCGAACGACCAGTTCGCGGTCAGCGTGTACTGGGTATCCGCGTTCGAATGAAGATCCGCGTGACCCTCGAGCTTGACCGCACTCCAGGTGCCGAGCTCGTAGCGAGCGCCGAGGAGCAGCTGCTTGACGTCCTCGTAGCCCGCGGTCATCGGGTCCGGCACGAAGAACGGGTCCTTCTCGTCGACGAAGACCAGATCGACACCACCCAGCACCGTCAAGATCTCGGTGACCCGATAGCCGCCAACTGCGAACATGGAGGTGCTGACGCGCCGGCCGTCCGCGCGGTGGAGGAACAGGAAGCCCTCGGTGTGGAGACTGAACGTGTCGCCGCGGTAGAACGCATAGACATTCGCCATCAGCTCGTCGATCGACTTCCCGGGCCTCGCCGGCCGGACCTCCATCGTCGCCGACGGGATCCGGTCGATCATCGCGCTGGCTCCGACGTCGAGGCGGTACGCGCCGTGGCGGCGATATGCCACCTTGAGCAGTGCGCCTTTGGCCTCGTTCACGTCGCCGTCGGAGAGGATGTCGTCGACGATCTCGCCACGGCCGTTGCCGAGACCTGCGATCAGCGCGACCTCTCCGTCTCGCACCGGGATCCGGTGGGTGAGGTGTAGACCGATCCAGTGGACCGGCACGAGCCCGCCATCGTCCTCGAAGCGAATCGCATGGGGACGCTTCACGAGCGGCTGGAGCCAGGTGCCGTGGTGATAGGCCGTGTTCCAGTAGCCGATCTCGCTGTGCATGCGGCCCACCTGGAGGATCCACCTGGGCGTTCGGTAGGCCAGCGCCAGCTGTTCCACATCGACGATGCTCTCGAACGCGATCTCGGCCAGCGCATCGACGTGGTCTCCGAGGTTCGCGTTCACCCGCAGTCCGATCGCGCCGATCGAGAAGTTCGTGTGCGGCTTGGCCGGCGCGCGAAGCAGCGCGCTCACATCGCCGAACACGAGGATGCCGAAGCGAAGCCGACTCGAGTCGACGGTCACCTCGTCGAGTGTCGTCGCCGCGGTCGTCGGAGCAGGCGCTGACTTGCCGGACGATGGCGCGCGGCCTGGGTCGGCGGCCGACCCTCGGGCCGAGCCCGACCCCGCAGACCCTGCCGAGCCCTCGCCCGGGCCCGCGGATCCCGATCCGGAACCGTCTTCGGGCTCGATCGGTTGGATGACATCCGAACCGGCGTTTGGCTCGGGCGCCGATGGTTGTGCGGCCGCGAGGCGCGCTGCACACACGGCGACCACGACAACAAGAAGGACGCGCGACATCATCCTACTTGAACACGAATGGATAGCTGATGGTCGCCGCCACCTGCCCTGCAGGTGCAGGAAACTGCAGGCCGCGAACGAGCTTGATCAAGCAGGTCTCGGTCGTCGCGCTATGGAGCTCGGTAGAACCGACCCGCGCATCGCCGACCTCGCCCAGGGGGGTGAGCGCGATGATCATCACGACGCGCCCAGCGAGCTGCGGATCCTCCATCCTGCCGCGATCGAAGCAGCTCCTCACCCCACCAAGATGCTGATTGACGACCGCGCGAACACCGGCGGCGTCGACCGTCCCAGGCTTCAGCCCCGGCTTGGTCGTGTCCGGCTTGGTCATGTCCGGCTTGGTCGTGTCCGGCTTGGTCGTGTCCGGCTTGGTCGTGTCCGGCTTGGTCGTGTCCGGCTTGGTCGTGTCCGGCTTGGTCGTGTC
>JAYVLW010000102.1:0-8430 GCA_043759315.1 Myxococcales bacterium | reverse complement strand
TGCAGATCATCGAGACGCGACAGCTCGACCCGCACGGTGGCGCGACCGACCGGGGTCACGTCGTCAGAGATCTCGTCGGCAATCGTGGGCTCGTGGCCGGCGTCCGGCGGGAGCACGATCGCCTGGAGGTCCTCGGCAGAGGTCTCGACGACCTCCGCGAGCACGGCCACCGGGACTTCGCTGGAGATCAGGATGTCGAACGCGACGCGCGCGCGGCCAGCTTCCCCGACCAGGGTCCTTGGCGCGACCTTGATCACCTCGCCCAGCTCGCCGAGCTTCGTCCGCACGGTCGCGATCGAGACGCCGCGCGCTGACCTCTGGTCGGAAGGCTCGAACGTCAACGACCACACGTGTGCCCCCGAGCGCAGCGCGACGAACAGTTGCTGGCGCTCACCCGGCGAGAGCCGAGCGTCCCACTCCGCCGTGATCGGTGGAGGCACCATGGGATCCTCGGAGCTCGCGTCGGTGGAAGCGAGCGCCGCGAGCAGCCGCTCGGGTGCAGGCGCGGGCGTGCGCCCGTCGGCGACGGCGCGGACGCGATCGCTGATCGCCTGCACCGCCTGGATCGAGACCTCGACGGCACCCGGCCGCAGCCTGCCGCCGGAGCGCTCGGCCGCACGGACCAGCGTCTCCATCGCGTGCGCGATCTCGACGATCGGCTCGACGCCGATCATCCCGGCGAGGCCCTTGATCGTGTGCAGCGCGCGAAACAGGTCGTGCACGGACTTCGGCCGGACCGTGCCTGCAGCGTTCGCGGCCTCGATGTCCTTGAGCGACTCGCTCGCGGCCGCGACCAGCTCCATGGCCTCCGCGACGAACCCTCCGACGAACTCCTGAAGATCGATGCGGTCGCTCACGCGGCGCCCGGCAACAGCCGGCGAACCTCGTCGAGGATCTGCGGCGGAGCGAACGGTTTGGACAGAAAGCCCGATGCTCCGGCCTCGATCACGCGCGCTCTGCTCGCGTCATCTCCCCGCGTGGTGACGACGAGGATCGGCAGCGCCCGCAGGTGATCCTGCGACCGCACGAACTCGATGACCTCGATCCCGCCGACGTCGGGCATGTTGAGATCGAGGACGACGAGATCGAACCCGGCGAGAGCGAGTCGCTCGATCGCCTCGAGCCCGGTCCCCGCAAACTCGAACGTCACCGCGCCGAGCGGGCGCAGGCACGCGGCGACCATGTCGCGCATGAGCTTGCTGTCGTCGACGATGAGGAGGCGCTTCAAGGGGTTCTCGGGGCGTAACCCCCAGCTTCCTCGTAGCATGCCCTCTAAAGGAACGTCCGGAGTGGGTCGGGGCTACTCACGGGACCCTCATGGTCCGGTAGGCTCTGCGGCCATGGAACAAGCGACGATGATGGACGTGCCGCTGACGATCGATCTCGTGGTCGACCGTGCAGAGCGCTGGACGGCCGGGATCGAGGTGGTCTCCCGCCGGCCCGACAAGAGCGTCAGTAGAACTACGTACGGCCAGGTCGCGGCACGGGCCCGGCGGCTCGCACGCGCGCTCGTGGGCGCGGGCGTCAAGCCGGGCGACCGAGTCGCCACGCTGATGTGGAACCACTCCGAGCACCTCGAGTGCTACTTCGGCATCCCGCTCGCCGGCGCGGTCACCCACACGCTGAATCTGCGCTTGCATCCCGACGAGATCGCCTACATCGCGAACGATGCGGGAGACCGCTACATCATCGTCGACGACGTCCTGCTGCCGCTGTTCGACAAGGTGGTCGCCGCCGGCGGCAAGTTCGAGCGCGTGATCGTGGTGGGTGCGCCGAGCGCGCACGAGGGCTACGAGGCGTTCCTGGAGACCGCACGGCCGGAGACGGTGGTGCCGAAAGTCGCCGAGACCGACGCGTTCGCCGTCTGCTACACGAGCGGCACCACCGGAAAGCCGAAGGGCGTGGTCTACAGCCATCGCTCGATCATCCTGCACTCGATCGTGGAGGTGATTCCCGACGCGCTCGATCTGTCCCGCGCGGACACGGTGCTCCCCGTCGTACCGATGTTCCACGTCAACGCCTGGGGCCTTCCCTACGCGTGCGCCCTGGTCGGCGCGAAGATCATCTTCCCCGGACCGCACCTCGACGCGGTCAGCCTGCTCGATCTATTCCAGAACGAGAAGGTCACGGTCGGCGCCGGCGTACCGACGATCTGGCTCGGGATCCGCGAGGCGCTCGATGCGAACCCCGGCCGGTGGACGCTGCAGCCGGGCCTGCGCATGATCGTTGGCGGCTCCGCGGCGCCCGAGCAGCTGATCCGCGACTTCGATCGTCTCGGCATGACGTTGCTCCACGCCTGGGGCATGACCGAGACATCGCCGATCGGCCTCGTGTCGCGCTTGCCGCCGCACCTCGCCGCTGCCGACGAGGCCACGCGCTACCGGCTGCGCGCGAAGCAGGGCCTCCCGCCCCCGCTCGTGGATGTGTGCGTGCGCAACGATGCCGGCGACGTACCTGCCGATGACAAGACCTCCGGCGAGCTGATGGTGCGCGGCCCGTGGATCGCGTCGCGCTACGCGGGCGGCCACACGCCCGAGCGGTGGACCGACGACGGTTGGTTCCGCACCGGCGATGTCGCGCGCGTCGACGAGCACGGGTTCATCCAGCTCACCGATCGCGTCGCCGATCAGATCAAGAGCGGCGGCGAGTGGATCTCGTCCCAGGAGCTCGAGAACACGCTGATGGGTCATCCCGCGGTGAAGGAGGCAGCGGTGGTGGGCGTGCCGCATCCGAAGTGGAGCGAACGCCCGCTTGCCACCGTGGTGCTCAAGCCGGGGGCGACGGCCTCGGCCGACGAGCTTCGCGACTTCCTCGCACCCAAGTTCCCGAAGTACTGGCTCCCCGACGCGATCGTGTTCGTCGACGCGATCCCGCGCACCAGCGCGGGCAAGTTCAAGAAGACCGAGATCCGCGAGACTTACAAGCACCACTACGACTGAGTCGCGCGCGCCATCGCCACCTTCGACGCCCGCCCGAACCGCCGCTGGTATGCCCGCGTGATCGGATACGCGATGCGCGCGAGCAGGTGCCGCGGCCTCGAGAAGGCGCGCAGGTCGTACCAGACCGTATCGTCGTCGAGCCACTCCACGACGAACCGCTCCTCGCCGCGCTCCGCGTGCCCCGGGAGCGTACCGTAGGCGAAGCCGAACCGGCGCGGCTCGTCGACGACGTAGACGATGCGCGAGGCGTTGAGCCACCACAGGCCGAGCACGCGGACGTGCACCGCGACCACGCCGTCCTTCTCGATCGGAGCGCCGTCGGGCTCGATCGCGGTCCACGGCGCGGGGAACATCCGCCATGCGCGGACCGCCGCCTTCGCATGTTCGAACATCGCGGCACCTCGCCCGAGCAGCTGCCGGTTGTGATCGCTGTCGAAGCCGCGCGGCGTCTCGCCCCGCGCGGTCGCGCCGACGGCGTCGTAGGTCACCGCCAGCGCGCGCTGCGCGGCGAGAAACGCCCGAACGCGAGCGGGCGAGGCGCGAACCAGCACGGCACGACGCTACCGCACATGGCCCCGAAGATCCCGCAGGCCGAAGCGCGAGGCTGGCTCCAGCGGAGAGTCTTCGGTCGCGATGTTCCGGAGCCTCGGGGCTACAACTCAGGCCCACGGGTCGGTGGACGCGTGACATGGCGGGGCAACGTCGTCGTTGTCAGCGCCGTCGTGGTCCGCGTCATCGTCCGCATCGTCGTCGTCGGCGGCGGCGTCGTCGTCGCCCACATCGTCATCGGTCGCCGCGTCGTCAGCGGAGTCGTCCGTGTCGCTCGGGTCCGCGGTGCCGGTGACATCGTCCACGGCGCCATCGTCCACGGGCGCCGTGGTGCCGGGCTGTTCGACCTTCGGCGCCGCGCCGCCGCGGAGCCCGACGTTCTGCGCGAGCCGCTGGAAGCTGTTCTGCGTCTCGTCTCCGTTCGCGCAGTCGCGCGACGCACCCTCGCCGCAGGGACCCTCGGTATCGAGGAACCGCTGCGTTCCGCACTCGTCGTTGAAGTAGCTCATCACGTCGCCGCAGGTGTACGAGTGGTCCAGGCCCAGCGCGTGGCCGATCTCGTGCGCGGCCACGGCGCACAGGTTCGCGACGTCGCGCTCGCCGGTGCCGACCTGCGAGAACACGTGGACCGTCGCGGTGCGCAGGACCGAGCCATCGTACGGGCCGACACCGTTCGTGGTGCGATCATTTAACCCGAGCATCGAGGCCTTGCCGCCGACCACCGCCGTGATGAAGTCCGAGCCGCGAGGACGCTGGTCCACGATGTCGACCTGGAACGGCGCGAAGTGCTGCTTGACGCACCCCACCGTCGCCGCCCACACGCGATCACCGCCGCCGAACCGAGGGATCGTCTCCCCGTCCCCTCCACGCTCGAGAAACACGGTGACGGGACGCGAAGATGGAGCCGCCACCGCGGATGCAGCAACAGCGCAGAGGACCACCAGCGTGACGCGCATACGACCTTTCGACGACGGCACCGGGGTAGACCGTCGGAGCGACCGGAATAGTCATCGTGGAGTGTGGAGATGCCCCAGCAGGCACCGTGAGGGCACCTAACACCGCGGGAGATCAGCTTGTCGGCGCGCGGGAAACCTTGTACCCAGATCCCAGATGGCTCCTTCGCTGCGCGCCCGGATCAAGCAGGTCATGTTCGACCGCGTCCCGGGCTTGCTCCGCAGGGGACCGGCGAACAGCAAGCGCGTGGCGCTGACGTTCGACGATGGCCCGGATGACATGACGAGCCAGTACCTCGACGTCCTGGATGACCTCGGGGTGCCGGCCACGTTCTTCCTGCTCGGCGAAGCAGCGCGCAACCGTCCCGAGGACGTCCGCGACTACCTCCGCCGCGGCCACCAGATCGCCAGCCACGGCTACGACCACACGCGCTTCACGAAGCTCAGCCGCAAGCAGCTGCTCGGCCAGTGCCGCGACACCGAGGAAGCGCTCGGCGGCCAGATCAGCGGCCGGCCGTGGGTCCGCCCACCGCACGGCGAGCTCGACACTGCATCGATCGTGGCGTTGCTCGCCGCGCGCTACACGGTCGCGCTGTGGTCGGTCGACTCCGAGGACTACGGCGAGCGCGATCCCTCCGTCCTCGCGGCGAAGTGCTCACCGCCGAACGTGTCGGGCGGCGACGTACTCCTGTTCCACGAAGGCCAGCAGTGGACGCTCAACGCGCTACCCCGCATCGTGACCGCGCTCCACAGCGCCGGCTACGAGCTGGTCACCATGCACGACCTGTTCGCCAGCTGACGAACCGGACGCAGGTGGCACGTACTGTACGTAACGTGCACAGCGCGTGACGGTCCCATCGCGTGGAAGTGTCGACGCGGAAGGCCTCATGCCTTGGCACCGACCTTGTAGGCTGGTGGCTGATGCAGAGATTCCTGGTGGCTTGTGCGCTGCTCGCGGGGTGCGGTGGGGATGACGGGACGTCATCGGGTCCTGACGCCGCGGGAGAGTGCGCGGCCAGCGGGCGCTATCTGCCGCTCACGACCGGAAGGACCTGGACCTACAAGGTCACCGACACGACGGCCCACACGGTGTCCATGAAGACCCAGGCCGTCGGGGCCCGCGAATCGATCGACACGATCCACGCCGGCATCTCCGCGTTCAAGCTGACGACGACGAAGCCGGGTGGGACGACCGACAGCTGGCAGGAGGACACCGGCACCGAGATCCGCCGCCACGCCGAGAACGACAACGCCGGAGCGACGACCTCCACCGAGCACTACGACCCGTACCGGATCCGCGTCGACGAGACCCCGGCCCACACCGCCACCGGTGCGACGTGGATGCAGAGCTACACCGAGGTCGTGAGCACCGGCGGCGCCGCGCCGGTGAGCACGGTGAAGACGGAGACCTGGTCGGTGATCGCCGCCGACGAGAAGATCGACGTTCCCGCCGGCACGTTCTGCACGCTCCACGTGCACCGCTCGAGCGTGGTCGGCGGTGTCGCCGGATCCGTGAAGGACTACTGGTTCGCGCGAGAGGTCGGCAAGATCAAGGAAGCCGGCGATGGTCAGACCGAGGAGCTCTCGGCGTACACCCGGTGAGCTCAGTCGCAGGAGACGCGAGACAGCCGCGGATCGGCGCCGTCGGTGACCGTCAGGTATGCGTGGCCCGACGGCAGGTAGGCCACCGACTCGCCCTGGGGCTCGATCGCGACCGGGACGGTCAGTGGCGGCATCGCGAGGAGTTGTGCGATCGTCGCGCCCACCGGCGCGGACAGCTCCCACAGCCCGCTGTAGGTGCGCACGAGCAGATGAACGCCACAGGCATCGACGTGAAGGTCCGCACCGGTGATCTGCAGATCGCCGCTCGGAATGGTGAGCGTCGCGACCGTCGCCGCGGTTCCGCCGCCCGCCACGCGCGGCATGCGGAACACCGTCGACGGACTGGTCGCTTGCTTGGTGATCGCGTAGCTCGCGCCATCGCGCGGGTCGACGAACAGCGCCTCGCTGTCGTGCGGACCATCCGGATAGGTGATGTCGAAGGCACGATAGTTCACCTCGACC
Organism: Myxococcales bacterium; assembly: GCA_043759315.1. GTDB lineage: Bacteria > Myxococcota_A > Polyangia > Haliangiales > Haliangiaceae > JABFXX01. The sequence goes on along the minus strand of JAYVLW010000102.1, from coordinate 1,925 downwards.
ATCCCGCGGATCTCGGCGGGCTCGTCGACCTCGTAGATGCGGACCTGTGCCCGAGCGCCGAGGTTGTCACCGGTATCGGCGACGTAGATGCACGATCCCCCGGCGCACGGCGCCACCGCGATGTCCTCCCAGTCCACGGCGGTCGCGTTCGGCAACAGCGCGATGCCCTTGCCAGCGCCGTACGTCGTCAGCGCGAACAGCCGCGCGGTGTCACCCTTGTCGTTGTGGGTCCACACCGTGTCGGCGATCGCGAGGCTGACCGCGAGGCCCGAGAGCTCGTTCGCGACGTCAGGCGTGACCGCGCCCGCCAGGCGCGGCGAACCGTAGCGACAGCCGCACGCCGGCGCGGCGTCTGGCTCGATCGCGGCGTCGGGCGCCTGCGCATTCGAGCCGCACGCGCCGAGCATCAAGATCGCCGCGAACCGCGTCACGGGATCAGCATACGACGGGAGCCGGCGCCGTGAGCGTGCGCGATGTCGCGATCGCCGCCGTCTGTGTCCTGGGCGGGTGTGTGGAGGATCGCACGCTCGGCGTCGTGAGGATCAACGAGGTGTCTCCCGCCAACGTCGCGAGCTGTGTCGACGTGTTCGGCGAGTACGACGACTGGATCGAGCTGTACAACAGCAGCGGCACCACCGTGAACCTCGGCGGGTACCAGCTGATCGACGACGGAGCGATCGCGGCCTTGATCGCCGATGGTGTCACCGTCCCGCCGCGCGGCTATCTCCTGCTGTGGGCCGACGATCAGAAGCAAGGCCTCGACCACCTCCCGTTCAAGCTCGGCGCGGGCGGAGACACCGTGACCCTCACGGCACCCGACGACCGCGCGGTGGATGAGGTCGCGTGGGCGTCCGCCGATCCCGACGAGTCGTTCGCCCGCATCCCGAACGGAGGGGGCGACTTCACCTCCTGCGCTGCGCCGACCTGCGGCGCGAGCAACGGCGCCGGGTGCGCTCGCCGCGCGCCGCCGGCTCAATCGCCCGGCAACTCGAGCATGCCGGCGAAGATGTCGTCCACGATCAGCGCCACGCCGAGCGAGAGCGTCACGGACTGACCAGGACCCGCCGCCCGGTAGTTCCAGCTTCCATCGGGTGCGCGCTGAAAGTGCTCGATGCGCGGGTCCACCTGCGACACGAGCACGAAGTCCGCAAGGGACGGCAGGCGCTGGTAGCCCTCCCACTTGAGCCCGCGATCGTACTGCTCGGTCGAGCCGGACAGCACTTCGATGATCGCGGTGGGATTCGCGAGCACGTCGTTCGATTCGATCTCCAGGGGGCCACACACGACGCTGAGGTCTGGATAGACGTATCGACCTCGTCCCGACATGGTCACGCGTTGATCGGAGGTCAGCACGACGCATCCGCGCTGTCGCAGGACGCTCGTCAAAGCCGTACAACACACGCCGCAGAGCGCATTGTGACGCGGGCTGCCACCGGCCATCGCGTACACCTCGCCGTGGAAGAACTCGTGCTTGGTGGGCTGCTGACGCTCCCACGCGAGGTATTCGTCCGCGGTCATCCGCGACTGCATCGCGACGCGACTCATCCCCCTCAGCGTAGCATCGCTACCCGAGGCGCGGGGCGAGCCACTCGATCAGGCCCGGGTACATCGTGCTCGCGGCCTTGCTCCCGACGACCGCACCGACGTGCCCGCCGGGAACCGAGAGCTCGGCGGTGTCGGTCGCCCCGACGTGACGGAGCAGCGCCGTCGCCGCCCCCGGTGGGCAGATCTGATCGCGCGTCGCGGTGATCGCCAGTGTGGGGCAGCGGATCGCGCCGAGGTTCGCGGGCTCGCCGTTCGCGCGGTGCGTTCCCAGGACGAGCTGGTTGCCCTGGTACATCTCGGCGATGTACCGGCGATAGGCCTCGCCGGGGAACGCGACGTTGTCGGAGGCCCACGCTTCGAGCGCGAGGAACGAGGCGCGT
>JAYVLW010000101.1:0-13034 GCA_043759315.1 Myxococcales bacterium | reverse complement strand
GGCAAGGCCGCCGAGGAGGACTGCGCGCCGCACGTCTGGAGAGTACACAGATCCGCGGCCCGTGCGTCAGCCGTCTGGACGTGCGGGGCCTCGACATCGCGGGGCGTCGACGACGGCGACGGGGGGCGACGTGGCCGCCCGGAAGGTCAGTTCGCGATCACCGTCGCGCCGGCCTTCACGGTGACCGTGACGGCATGCGCGGGCTCGTCTCCGCCGCTGACCGTGACCTTGCGCGTGCCGACCTCGAAGGCCGCGCGCCGCGCGCCGCCACCGCCGATCTGGAGCAGCTTGCCCGGCGCTGCCTCGACATAGCCGAAATCGATCCGCTCGCCGACCGGCTTCGCGCCGATCACGACCTTGCGGATCCCGCGACCGCCGACAGCGTTCTGCGGGGCGATCGTGATCTCGACGAAGTAGGTCCCCGGCACGAGCCGGCACTCGAACGGGAGCTCCATGCTCTGGCAGTGGGGGGCGTTCGACACGCTCGCCTTGCCCTCGAGGTTGGAGTCGACGTTGAGCAGGGTGCCATCGACCAGCTTGCCGTGCTTGACGAGGCCGTCGGCACCCCGGCTCGGCGTGAACGTTTCGATGACGGCGGGCACCTTGTTCGGCATCGTCAGCGTGATCCGCACCGGCTTCGCGGCCTCGACGAGGATCTCCGCGGGCGTGGTCACGCCGGCGAGCAGCAGGCCGTTCTGGACGACCTGCGCCCCCGAAGGCTCCGAGGTGACCTTGATCCGCGCGAGGTCCGCGGACACGGGGAGGGGCTGGATCAGCTTCGTCTCCTTGCCCGGACCCGGGACCTCGAGCGTCGCGCTGGTGTCCTGGTAACCGTTCTTGTGGAACACCACGGTGACGGTCTTCCCCGCCTGCAGCGTCTTCACCGTGATCGGAGTCGTGCCGGCGGGTGTGCCGTCGATCTCGATCGTGGCGCCGGTCGGAGACGAGTCGAGGGTCACCGTGGCCGCGAGGGCCTCGAGGACAAGGGTGACCTCGGTACCACCGGCGCGGGGTTGCACCACCGCCTGGCGCGGCAGGTAGCCGTCGAGCCGGGCGACCACGGGGTACGCACGGCCGACCTCGAGGTCGCGCACGATCAGCGAGCCATCGGTCGCGGTCCCGGCGTTCTTGCCCTCGACCTCCACGGTCGCGCCGTTCGGCACGGTGTGGATCGAGACCTCGGTACGCTTCACTCCGCCCATGAGCCGCGGCCACGCCGCGACCACCACGAGCGCGAGCGTCGCGAGGATCGCTCCGACGAGCAGGACGACGAGGCCCTTCGGCGTGCCGCCCGCCTGTCGCGGAGCCCGGCGCTCGACCGGATGCCCGGTGCCCACGGGGAGTCGGCGTGATGGCCCGCTCGCGAGGCGGCCCGCCGCGTCGATGCGCTCCTGGAAGAAGCCGAACGTCTCGAGCTGTAGCTTGGGCGTCTCGAGATCGAACGTGCACACCGCCTCGGTGGCCACGCCGGGTAGCACGTTGAAGTACACGCTCGTCGAGGAGTTCGTCATCAGGTACAGACCGAGGCCCGCACCGCCCGCCTTGCGATCGATCTGCTGCTCGTTGTGGAGGCACTTGTGCAGGTAGCGCAGCACCGTGGCGCGCTCGAGGGTGCCGAAGGCGTCACGCACGGCCACGGCGAACTGGGTACCGTCGCAGGCGTACTGCACGACGACCTTCTGCTCCACGCGGAGCGAGATCCGCGTCTTCGTCGGGATCTCCGAGAAGATCTGCTTGCCCTGCTCGTCGACGGGGGCGTCGTACAGCGCGTTCATCAGCATCTCGTCGACGCACTGCTCGATCGATTCGCGGTACTTCCGGCGCACGCCCATCAGCTCGGCGAACTCGCTGATCTGCGCGATGCAGAGCGACTTCTCTTGATAGTCACCGACGAGGAACGAGTGGATCTGCGTCCCCCACAGGATCATCTTCTCGAGGCCGAAGATGTCGCCGGCGAGCACGCGGGTCGCCATCGACGACAGGTTTCGCGTATCGAAGTCCTCGGCGACCATCATGCCGGCGACACGCTCCGACGCCTGCATGATGTCGACGACCGCCGACAGGTTCGAGCGTGGCAGGATCGCGATCACGCGCGTATCAGCGGTCAGCCGCGGCAGGAGCTCGGGCGCAACGCCGGCGAGCGGGCCATCCAGGTGGATGACGAGCAGCGCGGCCTGGAGGTCACCCTTGCCGAGCGAGTCCAGCGTCTGGTGCGCGTCGACTGCACCGCCGGCCGCCTTCAGTGCGACTGCCAGCTGCTTGCTGAATGCCTTGTCAGGCGAGACAGCGATGATCCTACGCGCGAGCACCCCACCTCGAATCGTAGCGTAGGTGGCGACTAGACGACAGTTCCGTCGTAACGACTGATCCATCTCTCCGGCTGAAACTCGGGGATGGCCAGCGGGGACATGCGCGGCGCGTCGTCCTTCCAGAACTGTCGGAACGGGCGCTTCTCGCCCGTCTTATAGAAGTGCATCAGGTAGGCGCTGTCACATGCCGAGAAGTCCGACAGCCACTGATCGAGGTCCTGGAAGCCGGCCTCGTGAACGAGTTGGAGGCTGTACCTACATGCCTCCTCTTCGTAGGCGACGACCTTCGTCAGGAGGTCCTCCGTCCACGCGGCAGGCTTGGCGAAGGCCAGCTCGCGATTCCGTTCCGAGACGTTCCACTGCACGGTGTGGCCGAACAGGTGGATCAGGATGAACACCGCCTCGTGAACGTCGAGGTCGAAGTCGACCATGATCTTCTGGCCGTCGAGGTCGCCGGTGAACGGATTCGGGACGTCCTGAATGATGACGGGGATCCCCCAGCGGTCCTCGATCAGCTTCTCGGTCCGATCGAACACTGTCTTGAGATATCCGCCGTCGGGCGCGTGGCGCCCCCAGCCCGCGCTCATGGTCAGGACTTCGGCGCGACCGCGCTTTGCACGCGGGCCTGCGCCATCTCGTGCAGCGTGCGCATCACGGCATACGCCGTGAGCTCCGCGAGGAGCTTCGTGACGCCTGCGTGCTGCGAGTCGTCGAGCGAGCCCTCGACCGCCTTCATCGCGCTGACGAGGAGCTTCTCCTGTGTCGCGAGCTCCGTCGCGTCGATCACCCCGTCGGCGAGCGAGTTTGCGAAGTGCTCGAGCTTGTTGACGTGCGCGTCGAGGTCCGGGGTCGATTCGTCGTTGATCCAGCTGCTGCGTGCCATGGGGTGTCTCCTTGATCGATCGCTAACGCTGTTCCAGAATCTGCTTGATCGCGGTCAGGCGCTCCTGGAGCTTCTCGCGGCCCCCGAGCTTGTCCATCCGCTCCTTCTTGCTGTCGGGCAAGAACTCGACATCGGTGCACTCGATGATCGCGGCGAGCTCCTGCGCCTCGCGCTCGAGCGTCTGCGTCGAGGGCATGAACCCCGCGAGCGCCGAGACGAGCGCGTCCTTCGTGATCGTGCGCGAGCCCGCGAGGAGCGACGTGCGGTACGCGCGGCCGACGATGCCCTCGATGTCCGCGCCCGACAGGTTGCCCTTGTGCGCGATCTCCTGCGGTACGTCTTCCTCGGCGACCGAGGTGCCCGACTTCTTCGCGAGCATGACGATCATCTTGCGCAGCTCGGCGTCGCTGACCGGATAGAACAGCGGGATGTGGACCTCGGCACGGCCCTGGCGCTTGAGATCGATCGGCAACAGGTCCGGGCGCGCCGTCAGCAGCATCCAGATGATGCGGCCGCGATACGCCGTGTCGCCCATCTGCGAGGCGATCATGCCGAACGTGCGTGCGCCGACACCGGAGTCGCCGCCCTGGTCGCGATCGCCCAGCATCGCGTCGGCCTCGTCGACGATCACGACGACCGGGCCCATCGAGCGCAGGACGCCCAGCACGCGCTCGAGGTTGCCTTCGGTCTCGCCGACGTACTTGCTGCGGAAGTTCTTGAGCACGACGGCCGGCGTGCCGATCGAGCCGGCGAGGCAGCTCGCGAGGAAGCTCTTGCCGGTGCCGACCGGGCCGCAGAACAGATAGCCCATCGGCACGGTCTCGAGCTCGCCGCGCTTGATGAGGTCGGCGTCGTCGAGCAGGCGCTTCTTTGCGGCCTCGTGACCGACGACCGTGTCGATGCCCCATTTCGGCTCGACGAACTCGAGCATGCCCTGCGCCTGGCGCTCGATCAGGCGCTTCTTGAGCTCCTTGAAGTAGTTCCGATCGAGACGGCGCTGGCCCTCGACGGAGCTGCGCACGAGCACCTCGAGATCCGTGAGGCCGATGCCGGCGGTCAGCTTGCCGAGCTCGGTCGTCGAGTAGTCGGAGAACGTGGCGACGTCCTTGCCGGTCGCCTTGACCTGCGCCTCGAGGAACGCGGTTCGCTCGTCGGCGTCGGGCAGGGGCACCTCGAGCGAGGCGACGTGTGGGTTGTTCGCGAGGCGCTCCGCGATGCTGGTCAGCCGCGGATCGATCAGCACGAACGCCATGTTCAGCCGCTTCACGTACGGGCTCGACGCCCAGTTGAGCAGCGTGACCAGGTGCGTCTGCTCTGCGAGGTCGAGGCGATCACCGCTCGGCGCGACGTACCCGGCGTGGTCGATCAGGATCGCGCAACGGAGGCGCTTGTCGTCGTCCGCCATCACGTTCTTCTGGATCAGCAGATCGATCGCGGCGAGGCCCTTGGTGGGATCGCGGGGCAGGGCGCGCAGGTCGCCGAGCCACTTGTTCGCGGTCTCGACCATGTCTTGCAGGCGCTTGCCGTTCGAGCCCGCGGTGCAGCGCAGGCCGCGCGCGAGGTCGTAGTGGATGACCAGGTCCCAGCGACCGAACAACTGCTCGGCGAGGAAGTCCGCGAGCCCGACCCAGCGATCCACGCCCGCGCGCACCACATCGAACGTGTTGCCGTGGACGACGAACATCGAGGTCGTGCCCGAGAAGTACAGCTCGGCGAGCTTGCCGGCCCACTTCGGGAAGTGCGGCGGAAGCTGGGTGGCCTTCGTGACGCCGTCGGTACCGGCGAGGGTCTTGGGTTGATCGGTCATGATCCTGGATTCCTCCGTCCTGCGCCCATTCCCTCGAGCGCGCGCGGCTGCGCGGTGAGGTCGGTATCCAGGATCGACGGGGTGGTGTCGGCGTCGCTGACGCCGGTGATCTGCTGGAGGTCGCGGATGGTCTGCTCGGTCTGCGAGATGCCCTCGGAGATCGCATCGATCCTGCTCGACATCTCGTTCGGGTCCGTGTGGCCTACCGCCATCTCCGTGACGGCCTGGATCTTGTTCTCGAGACGATCGAGCTCGGTCGCGATGAACTCGGCGTTGTTCTTCGACTTCTCGACGTTCTCCTTGCGGGCGCCGGCGGTGGTGATGCTGTCGTCGAGCGACTTGATGATCCGGTCGTCGGCCTGGTTCGCCTCACCGACCGAGTCCGCGCGCTTCTTCCGCTTGACCTGGAGGTCCGAGATCGTCTTGTCGATCGAACCCTCGTCCGCGGCCTGGAGAAACCGGGAGATCGCCTGGTCCGAGAGCAGCAGCCGCAGGTAGACCCAGAGCAGGCGATCCAGCGCCGGCGTGCGCAGCTCGGTCGAGGCGCCGCTGCGATCCCCCGTGTCACCGCGCACCGCGTTCGCGATCCGCGACATCTCCACGCACCGTGCACGCAGCCGGAGGAACCGTGCGCGGCGATCCTCGGTCAGCGACTTCAGCACCTCGAGGATGCGATCGCGCGCGTTTGCCTGGACCTCGGGGCTGACCACGGGCTGCCCCGTGATCCCGCGCTCCTCGGCCCGCGACTTTGCATCGATCGCGCCCTGGAACCTCGGCAGCGAGGTCAGGCCGGCGAGGTAGGTGACCTCGGCGGCGGCGACGAGCGGCAGCGCGATGTCTGCGTGGCCCGAGACCACGGCCGCGGCGGCTGCACCTCCGAGCAACAGGAGGTTCCAGCGGAACATGAACGCTTCCTTGAGGTAGCGAAACAGTCCGGCTTTCTTCGGTTCGGCCACGTCAGTCTCCCGCTCGGTTCGACGTCTCGAGATGATCGATGGTCTCGCGGATGCCCATCACGACCTCGATGAACTTCGGATCACGCTGCATCACGATCGACGGCCGATCGGGAGGCGGAACGCGGATCGTCTTCATCACGGTGCCCGGAGAGTTCGAGAAGATGAGGATGTGATCGCCGAGGAACACCGCCTCCTCGATCGAGTGCGTGATGAAGAAGATGGTCGGCGATTGCTCGCGCCACAGCGACACCAGGTTGTCTTGCATGCGCGAGCGCGTCGGTGGATCGAGCGCGCCGAACGGCTCGTCCATCAGGATGATCCGCGGCTCGAGGATCAGCGTGCGCGCGATCGCCACGCGCTGCCGCATGCCGCCGGAGAGCTGGTGCGGATACTTGTCCTCGTCCTTCTTGACCGAGAGGCCGACCTTCTCGATCCAGTACCGCGCGCGCTCGTTGCGCTCGCTCTTCGACAGCGTGGGCACGCTGACAGCACCGCCGCCGCTCTCCGCATCCGGCTTGCCCTCCTGCTGGACGGTGAACACCTCGGGGGCCGGCGTGGCGAGGACCGGAAACTTGCCGTCGAAGCTCGGGTTCCCGACGCCGCTGATCGTGACCGTCATGCCCTTCGACAGGTTGTGCGGCCCGTGCGTGGTCAGCTTGGTGACGGTCTGTTTGCGGGACGCGCCGGTCTCCGTGATCGTTCGGTGCACGCCGCGGCACTCGAGGCCGAAGCCGACGTTCTCGAGGACGGTGCGGTTGTCGAACGAGGTGTAGTCCTGAAACACCATGCCGCGATCGGGGCCTGGGCCCTTCACCGGTTTGCCATCGACGAGCACGGTGCCCGAGGTCTGCGGGAACTGCGGCAACAGGCCCGCGATCATCCGGATCACGGTGGACTTCCCGCAACCCGACGGTCCGAGGATCGAGACGAACTCGCCGCGGCCCGGGTAGTCCTCGATCTCGAACGAGACGTCCTTGATCGCGGTGAACGCGTCGGCGCCCTTGCCGTAGGTCTTGGTGACATTGTTGAACGCGACGACCGGCGGCTTCTTCAGCGGCTTGCCCAGCTCGGCCATTCTGACCGGCGCACCGCCGGTGACGACCGGCGCTCTCGTCGCAACAGGCGCGGCCGGGGCCTTCGCCGCCGGTGCCACGGTGGGCGCACCCACGGCGGCATCCTTCGCCGCGGCTCTCGCCATGTTCGCGTCGGAGGAACCCGGCGGGACGTCCTTCTCGACGGCGCGCTTCTCCTCGTCCTCGAACATCGCGAGGGCGGCGGCCTCGGCGGCGGGATCGCGCGCAGGCGTGGTCGGCTTCGGTGCAGCGCCGCCCGCGGGCCCGGTGCCCGTGGCACCCGGAGGGTTCTTCGGATCCAGCGTCACAGGTCCTTCCTCCACGGGAACGAGCCGCGCTGCACGGTGCGCAGGATGAGGTCGATGGTGAACGCGAGGAACGCGATCACGAACAACAGGAGGTAGATGTGCTCGAACAGGCCACGCTTCTCGCTGCCGGTGATCAGCGCGCCGAGGCCGCGCTCCGTGTCGATCTGCTCGGCGAGCGTGATGTAGCCGAGGCCGAGGCCGAACTGGAACCTGAGACTGGTGATGATGTCGGGCAGGGCGAGCGGGACGAGCACCTTGCGCATGATCTGCATCCGCGAGGCGCCGAGCGTCTGCGCGGTCTCGACATAGCGCTCCGGCACGATCGAGATCGCCTTGAGGGCATCCGAGAACACAAACGGTACGATCGCCAGGAACAGGAACAGCGACTTCTGCTTCTCGCCGTCGCCGAACAGCATCAGCGTGAGCGGCGTCAGGGCGCCCATCGGCACCGAGCGCAGGAAGATCACGAGCGGCATCACGGTGGCGCCGATGCCGCGGTGCGCGCCGGCGACCACGCCGAGCGACACGCCGACGATCGCCGCGAGCCCGACGCCGATCACGACGCGCTCGAGGGTGTCGATGATGCTCTCGATCAGGTTTCTGTCCATCAGCCGGGCGAACGAGCCGAACACCTCGCCGGGGCTCGGTAGCTTCGACGGCGACACGAACCGGTTCACCGGATCGCCGAGCGTCAGCACCCACCAGAGGAGGATGAGGAACACGATCAGCCCCACGCCGAGCGCGGTGCGCGTCAGCGGCGGCGGATCGGCGCGCAGCGTGCGCCACCACGGCGGCGCCTCGGGGATCCTGTTCGGATCCTCCTCGGGCTGCTTGGCCTTCGGTGGAGGCGGCTTGTCCTCGACCTTCGGCTGCGGCTTCGCCGCGGGGGTCGCTGCGGACTTCGCCGCCGCGGGCGCAGGCGCGACCTTCGCGGGCGCGACCTTCGCGGGCGCCGGCTTCGTCACGGCATCGTCATCGCCGAGCGCCTCGAGGGCGGCCAGCGCGGCTGCCTTCTCCTCGGCCGTCGGCGGTGTCTCGGCGGCGGCAGCCTTGTCGGCGACAGGCGTCCCGGCGGCCGGAGCGGCCGCTGGCTTGTCGTCGGTCGGCTTGTCGCCGCCTGAGCTCACTGCGCCTCTGCCGGAACGACCTTGACCTCGACGCGACGGTTCTTCGCGTGGTTGTCCGGGTCCTTGGGGTCCGCGGGGCGCGACCAGCCCATCCCGCTCACGGTGAACTGGTTGGGCTGCATCTTGAACTTGTTGACGAGCGCTTCCTTCACCGAGTTCGCGCGTCGCGTCGACAGCTCCTTCACGAGGCTCTCGTCCGCCGAGCCCTTCATCGAGCCATCGGTGTGGCCCTCGATCACGATGCGGGCGGCGCCGAACGAGCCCGCGAGCTTCGCGATCTCCTCCACGGTGTACTCGACATTACCGTCGTAGAACATCTCGCCCGAGCCGCCCTTCGCCGGGACCTTCTTGTAGAGATCGAAGGAGTTCGGGAAGAAGTTGATCGTCACCGTCTTCGTGAGCACGGAGCTCTCGACGTTGACGTCGTTGCTGCTCGCCGGCGTGAACTTGAACTCGTACTCGTTCTTGCTCTCGGCGTACTTCGGCTCGGCGCCGAGCTTCTTGATCACGGAGAAGTCCATGATCTTGTCGAACGGCAGCTTGTCGGTCTCGATCGCCCGGATCGCCTTGTACAGGCGGTACGCGGTGTCGTACGTGCGCTCGAAGTTCGTCGGGTTGGAGGCGACCAGGAAGAAGTCGCGGTTCTCGGCGTAGTTGGTCCAGTGTGCGTCGCCGAGCATGCCGGTGCCCGAGCCGGGCGGCAGCGAATAGAAGTCGTCCATCATCTTGCCGACGGCGGCCTTGCTCTGCTCGTTCTTCTGCAGCTCGTCCGTGGCATCGAGGATGCCGCGCACCAGGCCCTCGATGATCTCCGGGTTGTCACGCGCGAAGTCGGCGCGCGCGAACCACACGTCGGCGATCAGCTTGTTCGCGGTCTGCGTCGAGACGAGCATCTTGTTGCCCATGCCGGTCTTGGTCAGGTTGTAGATGTCGGGCGCCCACGACACGACGGCCGCGATGTCCTTGTTCTGGTTGAACGCCGCTGCGGCCTGGAACGCATCCTTGGTGAACTTCATCTTCACCTCGGACGGCTGCACGCCGCCGTTGAGCAGTACGTTCAAGAGGAAGTAGTGCGACGGCGAGTTCTGCGCGAGCACCACGGTCTTGCCGCGGAGGTCGGCGACGTTCTTGATCGCCTCGCGGACGACGATACCGTCACCGCCGTTCGACCAGTCGATCTGCTGATAGACGCGCGGCATGGTGCGCGGGTCGCGCTTCAGGCGCTCGACGATCAGAGGGAGCATGTCGACCGTGGCCCAGCCGATCTGCACGGTGCCGTTCGCGACCGAGTTGCCCATGGCGACCGGGTCGTCGATCAGCTTCAGCTGGACCTGGAAGTCGTTGCCCTTGGCATCCTTCCAGATCTTCTTCGCCGCGTTGCCCTGGTTCGCCCAGATGATCGGCGCCCAGCCGGCCCACACGTTGACCGCGAACTTCACGACGCGCGGCTTGCCGAGCGACTCGTACGCGGCCGTGCCCGGAACCTCGGGCAGGGTGGTCGCCGGCTCGAACGAGTACTCGGTGACCGTGGTCGGGGGTGCGTTCGGATCCGGGTTCTCGGCGGTCGCCGAGCCGGCCGCATTCGAGCCCTTCTTGACGATGTTCGGATCGATGTAGTCACCGCTGCCCGAGCCCGAGCCGGTCCCCGACTTCTTCGCATTGCAGCGATAGAACGCGAGACCGACGAGCCCCGCCACGACGGCGAGGACAGCGATGAAGAATGCCGGCTTCGGCTTGCCTGTTCCGTTGGCCATGTTGATGTCTCCTACCTGACGATGAGTGCGGCGAGCTTGCGAGCCGGGTGAACGTGCGAGCTTGCGAGCCGGGTGATCATTCGGTGACCTTCGGGGCTTCCTCGCGCGCGCGGGTCTCCTCGGCGGGGCCGAGGTCCTTCGCAGTCGCGGCGATCGGCGTCGTCTCCGGCGCGCGCATCCCGAGCTCGACCTCGAGATCCTTCAGCGCGTCGTCGGCCATCGAGGCCTCCATCTTCTCTTCCGCCTGGATCTTGTCGATCCCCTCGCCGGAGAGGTCGCTGGCGACGCGCGCCTTGCCGCGGTTGCCGTCGATCTTGCGCTGGATGACGTCCTCGAGCTGACCGAAGTCCGTCGTGACATCCATGTTGAAGCTCTGCGTGAGCTTCGCGACCTCGGCCTCGGCCTCGCTCATCTTGAGCTCGGCGTCGTAGTGCGAGATCTTGTCCTTGACCTCGACGAGCTTCTTGTTCGCGTACTGAATCTTCTTGAGGTTGTTCTGGTAGGACGCCTCGTGCATCGCCAGCTGCTGCTTGTTCTCCTCGAGCTGCGCCTTCGCCTTGGTCAGCTGTAGCGCGAAGCTACCGGCCGTCTCGCGATCGCCCGCCTTGAGGTAGGCCTTGGCCTGCGCGGTCAGCTTGGTCACGGCGTTCTCGCCGTCCTTGACCTGGCGGGACACGCGCTCGACGAGGCCGCGATACTGCTCGAGGCCGACCCGGCCCTCCTTGAGCTGCTCGACCGCCTGGTCGTACTCGTACTGCATCTGGGCGATGGGGTCCGCCTCCCAGAAGAAGTTGGCGAGCTTGTTGAGCTGAGCTTTGATCGCACCGAAGAACTTGCCGAGAATCATGGGAGGCCTTCCGCCCTGCGCGCACCCTTGCGCGGGGACCTGAAGGTATGAGACCCAGCCCGGTGGCTCAAGCCAACCGGGCAAGATCCTTGCCCGAACCGGCTAGAACAGGACCTGGCCCTCGATGCCGATCGAGAGGCCGAAGTTGTCTTCGGAGAAGTAGCGGTGGCCCACGAGGTCGATCTTCGGCGCGTGCAGCGGGTTGACCTCGCGCGTCCCCGGATTGACCAGGTCGTTCGCGTCGTCCTCGCAGCGTGTGGTGTTGCCGCCGCAGGTGGGCAGATCGACGCCGGCGTCCGCGAAGCTGATCGAGTGATCGGTCTTCCAGGCGACGTCGATGATCGCGCCGAACCGGACCTTCGGGCCGAGCGACGCGCGCAGGGCGAACCTGCCCGCGGTCTCGAGATAGTTCTCGATGTTCGAGATCCCGGGGTGGCTGGTCGGCTGGACGCCGGGATCGAGCGGATCCGCGTCGAGAATCAGCGGACCGCCGAGCCGCGTGTCACCCGCGTATCCGAACACCTCCCACATCTCGCTGTAGTCGCGGCCCTCGAAGTGGCCGACGACGCGCGAGCCGATGTCGAGGCTGATGCGGTTGCCGTTGTCCTTGTCGTCGAGTGCGTACGCCTCGACGCCGAACGCGACGCCGGCCTGCTGCGACAGCGCCGGATTCGTGGTTCCAAAGCCGGGGTCCTTGAACAGCGAGCCCGACTTCTCCGCCACGGGCACCTGCCAGAACAACTCGAACCAGCCTTCGAAGCGATCGAACTTCCGGTCGACGCTCGTGAACACGCGCGCCTCGTGCACCCCCTTGGACACGCCCTTCTCCGAGCCGGGGCTCATCGGGTCGAACCTCATCAGCTTGCCCACCGAGAGCCGGAGCTCCGCGCCGAGCTTCCACGTGGGCTTGGTGTCGTCGCGCGACTGGGACATCGGTGCCGCCGACAGCCCGAGGTGGATCTGATCGAGGCCGGAGCGCGAGGCGCCGCGGAACACGAGGTTTCCCGGCGGTGCCGTGCCCGGATCGCGCGCGTCGAAGCCGTCGGCGGGGAGCAAGCCATCATCGATCGTGGTCGAGTTCGGGCGGTCGACGCCGCTCGCCAGCTCGAGCTCGCGCGCCTGGGCGATGATGATCGGTAGGGCGATGGTGAGATAGGTGTCGTGGTAGATGCCGAGCTCCGCCCGCGGCGTGAGCACGTGGCGGTACTGGTGGAACTCGAGGTCCTTGCTCTTCGGGATCCCGCCGAGCGGATCGGTCCCGACGGCGCCGACCCGCTCGCGGGTGATCTGCGCTCGATCGATCTGGTACTCGTAGTCGAGCCGGATGTGGAGGTCGATCGGGTTCCCCGGATCGGCGGCGCTCGGCACCTCCGCATCGGGGTTCGCGCGCGCGACGTTTACCCCCGCAGTGAGCGCGGTCAGGCAGACGAGCCAGGCGGTACGCGGCAGCACCTTCGAGGACGGTAACATGGTCAGACCTCGCGGTCGCGGAGGCCCAGCTCCTTCATCTTCATCTGGAGGCTCTTGCGGCTGATCTTGAGGAGGCGTGCGGCTTGCGTCACGTTGCCGCCGGTCTCCTCGAGGGCCTTGACGATCAGCTCGCGTTCGACCCGGGAGGTCTCGGCTCGGACGATGTCCTTGAGCGATCCCGACGCGGATCCCCCGGCCTCTCCGACGACGCCATCATCGTCATCGTCATGGTCGTCGCCGAGAGGCGCCAGCGCGCCACTGGAGGCGGTGCGCGGAACGACGGGCATCTCGGTTCCGCCACCGGAGCCGAGCTGGAGATCGGCGCGCTCGATCCGCTCGCCCTTGCAGAACAGAATGGTGCGCTCGAGAACGTTCTCGAGCTCGCGGATGTTGCCGGGCCAGGTGTGAGCCTCCAGCGCCGCGAGCGCGTCGTCGGCGATGCCCGAGATGTTCTTCTTCAGGCGCTCGTTGAACTTCTTGATGATGTGCGCGACGAGCAG
>JAYVLW010000100.1:0-2999 GCA_043759315.1 Myxococcales bacterium | reverse complement strand
CCGCGAACGTCGCCGGGCCGCGGCGATCCGCGGCCGCGAGCGTCAGGTTCGCGCGCGCGCCGAACACGACCTCCGCCGGCGCCGGATCGGCGCGACCATCGCGCAGGATGTGACCCTCGGCGTCCCACGTCGCGGGCACCGTGTGGCACTCCACGCAGACGAGCTTGCCGGTCACGCGATGGGCGACGTGCGCGTTCGTCTTCGGTCCGTCCTCGTGGCAGGTCGAGCACGCCGTCGGGCCGTCCTTGTGACAGCCCGTGCACGACACCTTCGCCTTGCCTCCATCGAGGTTGTCGCCGTGGCACTTCGCGCACAGCGCGAAGCTCCAATCATGACGCTCGAGCTCCTTGCCGTGGAACTGCTCGCTCGCGGGATCGAGGACACCGTCCGCGTGGATCCGTGCGATCGGTGATCCACCGTCGCTCCGCTCGCGCTCCTCGGCGCACCCGGCGAGCACGAGGATGATCACCACCCACCTCACGGCGTCCCGTGGAACTTCGCCACGTCCCACTGCTTGCCGACGCCGTGGCACGTCGCGCACGCCTCGGCGCCGAGCACCGTGGTGTTGAGCAGCGCGTGGGCCGCGGCGTCCGCACCGTCGTGACAGCTCGTGCACACGGAGGTCTGCGGCGCGATCTTCGTCGTCCCCGTCACCACCCAGAACGGCGCGTCGCAGTAGCTGTTGCCGTCGCTCCCGGGCGGCTCGGTGCAGGTCAGCTCGAGCGCGGTGCTCGGTGCGTACGCGGTCGAGTGGTTCATCGGCAGCGTCCAGTTCGTCGTCGTGTGGCACGCGGCGCAGTCCGTGCGCTTGCGCGGGTAGCGCGTCGCGCCGAAGTCGATCTGCGTGCCGGCGGGGTTGGCAACCGTCGGCGGAGGGAAGCCGCCGAGGACGTAGGGCTGCGTCAGGTCCTCGCCCATGTGGATCTTGTGGATCATCACGCGGAAGTCGACGGGCTCCGCCCGCACCGTCGAGCCCTCGAACCGCGCGATGCGCTGATCGCCCGCCTTCGCCGTGTTGTGGCAGGTCACGCAGTAGTTCGGGTTCTTGCGAAAGCCGCCGTGTCCCGCCATGTCGAGGTGGCAGCCGTTGCACCGCGCGGCATCGACGATCTGCCGGCGCGCGAGCGGGGTCGCATCGGTGACCGCGAACGGCATCACCGGCGAGAACGCCGCGTAGCGCGGCGCGGTCGGCGCGGGCTGGATGTAGCCCTCGAGGCCGACCTCGTAGCTGCCCGTCGCGGTCGGCGGGATCACCGCCGCTGCCGGGAACGCGTAGTCGAACACGCCGTTCGCGGCGTCGACCGCGGTCAGCGTGCCCGTCGCGCCATTGCCCTGGATCGTCGCCTGCCAGTAGCCCGCGATGTCCGTCGTCGGTCCCGCGATCGTCGCTGCGAGCGTGGTCAGCGGCGCGGTGCTCAGGTTGCGCGGCGCGCCGTTGACGAGCGCGCGGAACCGCAGCACCGGCACCTGGCCGGGTGCCGTGCTCGTCATCGTCTGCAGCTCGAGCGCCACGGTGGTCGCCGCCGGGTCGAGTACGCCCGTGTAGTGCGTGTCGCGGATGCCCGCCAGGCCGCCCGTCGCCGGGTGACACACGTTGCACGGCGTCCCCGGTGCCTGCTCGCCGCCCGAGTGCAGCACCTTGCCGGCGGGCACGGGGAGCGAGAACGCGGTGGTGTCGTGGCACGACAGGCACGTCTCCATCGACGGCGCCGTGCTCCAGCGGGCCGCCTGCGCGCCGGCGTGGCACGACTCGCAGCGCGCGACGTTGTGCGGGAAGGCCACCGTCGAGTAATCGTGCACGCTGTTGCCAAAGCCGATGATCCGGTACGGCGTGCCGGCGACGACGCTTGGGAGGTCCTCGCCGCGGTGGATGCGGTGGACCATGATCTTGAAGTCGACGGTGTTGCCGGTGTCGGGATCGCTCGATTGCGGCTGGTGGCAGGTCACGCACTGCGCGGGCTTCGTCCAGCGACCGCCGTGCGCCGCGAGCGAGCTGCCGTGGCAGGACGAGCAGGCCTGGTCGGTCACGAGCTCGCGCGCCTTTGGCGCAGCGCCATCCGGACGCGCCGACGCCGTCTCGCGATCGAACGCTGCCACGCCGTCGAATGTGCGCGTCGCGAACGCGGCGACGGTCTGCGTCTTTGCGGTGTCGAGCCCGGTCAGCGGAGCGGCGATCCGATACGTGTACGTACCCTGCGTGACGTCGACGACGGTGTAGTTGGCCTCGACGGTCTCCGTCGTCGCCTGGGTCGCGGTCTGGCTGGTGATCGTGCTTGTCACCTGGCGGGTCGTGTACGCCGTGTACTGGCCGGCCGAGCCATCCGGGTTGTCGGAGAGCTGCGCGAACACGAACCCCATATCGACCTTGCCTGCCGTCAGGTGGCCCGTGCGATCGAGCGCCGCCCCGTGCGCGTCCCTCAGCGTGAACGCGACCGTCGCGCCGGCCGCATCGAACGCGAGAGCCGTGATCGTCAGATCCACGCCCTCGGCCACGACCCACGGCGACGGATCGGCGGGATCGCCGGGCTGGCCGTTCGAACCGTTCGAACCGTTCGAGCCGTCGTTCCCGGGATTCCCCGTCGGACCGGCTGGTCCGGCCGGACCTTCACAGGCGGCCACAGCAAGACACAGCAAGAGGAAGCGCATGCGTACCTATCAACCACTTTTCGTGCCGGGGGAAGCGCGCAGAACTGCGTGTCTCTACGCAAACCCTGCCGACGACCGCACAAGGCATGCAAGCCGTGCGCGGTGTCCGCAAGTGTGGCGTGGGCGCTCGCCCTAGTGCGCGTGGACCTCACCGATCGCGGAGATCCGACCGGGGCCATGACAGATCAGGCACTGCTCCTTCGGCGCGTTCGGGACCAGCACGCTCGAGCGCTGCGCGTAGAACCGCCCCCCGTTGGACGTCATGTGATCGACGGCGATGGTGCTGTCGTGACACGAGGCGCACGCCCCGGTGATCGGCGACATCACCAGCGTGGTGCCCGCGGCCTGCGTGG
>JAYVLW010000099.1:0-6592 GCA_043759315.1 Myxococcales bacterium | reverse complement strand
CGGCGGTGCATGCCGGGCGACAGGATGTTGTGCTTCTGCGCGCCCCACAGCATCTGCTGGCTCTGGCCCGTGAAGCCAACCGCGAGGCTGAGCAGGCTGATCAGCCGGCGGCGACCGAGCCCGAAATGGTCCGCCATGATCCGCGCGCCACGCTGGGTCTCGTACTCGATCATGGTCGGGTACATGTCCGGATCGACCCCGGCCTTGCCGCAGTGGTTGTGGTGTACCCGGTTGTGCCAGGCGGTCCACAGCGTCGGCGACAGGGTGAACGGTGCGAGGGTGATGAAGCCGAGGAGCTTGATCGCGGTGCGGCCCTTCACGACCGCGCCGTGCATGGTCTCGTGTCCGAGAAACACCATGCCCGAGAGCGAGATACCGATGACGATCGAGAGCAGCGGCCACGACCACGTCGGCACTCGCCCACTGACCATCAGCCACGACAGCGTGCCGATCACGCCGAGGTGAAACGGCAGCCACAGCACGCGCGACGTGGCGGGCTCGAACACATGCGCCGGCAGCGCCGGCCGGATGACCTTGGCGTAGCTGGCGACGGTGCGGAGCTCCATGGGGGCACCGCGTTAGAGCACGGTTCCGGGCCCGTCACCAGCCGATGCCGGCCTCGATCGACGCGAAGGACTGGAGGTCGGACTTCGTCGTGGCGAGCTCGTCGGCGTGCGCGAAGTACGCGAGGCCTGCCGTGCCGGTGACGACGAAGTCGAAGCCCTTGTACAGCGGAGCGAGCCATTGCGCAGAAATTGCGGCCTCCGGACCGGAGACCGAACCGCGATCCGCATCGGGGGATCCGAACACGAAGCCCGGGTTGTCGCGGCCGACCTGCATCTCCGAGAACCCGAGACCACCGCGCGCGTGCAGCGTGCCCTTCCACAGCGAGCGCTGCACCACCGTGTAGTTGATCCGGTAGTGCGACATCTCCTGCCCCGGATCGTTGTGGATCAGCTGCTGGCCGGTGCCGCACGACTCGACCCCGAACCCGAACGCGATGTTGACGTCGAGGCAGATCGTGGGGCGACCGTTGGTGTCGCTCGAGGCGAACCCGACGCGGAAGTTGAGCCGGTTGTGGACCGGCGGGTGCTCGCTCGCCGCCTTGCCGCTACCGTCGTCGGTCGGATCCTCGGCGTACGCAAACGCCGGCACCGAGATCATCGCGAGGACGAGGACGCACCGCACCGGCTGACTATCCCACGCCCGGGGCCAGATGGCTCGTGATCCATGTACGCTCGCCCGTGATGCTGCAGCGACCGATTCCCTCGAGCGGCGAGCTCCTCCCCGCGATCGGCCTCGGCTCGTGGAAGACGTTCGACACCAAGGACGTGGCGGCCGTGCAGCCGGTGATCGATCGGTTCCTCGCGCTCGGCGGTCGGGTGATCGATTCGTCGCCGATGTATGGAAACGCCGAGGCTGCGATCGGCGCGATGCTCGCGGACCGCACCGGCCCGACACCGTTCCTCGCGACGAAGGTGTGGACGCAGGGCAAGGACGAGGGCATCGCGCAGATGACGCGCTCGTTCGAGCGGATGGGCACGAGGGTGATGGACCTGATGCAGATCCACAACCTCGTCGACTGAAGAGTCCACCTCGCCACGCTCCGCGCGTGGAAGGCGCAAGGAAAGATCCGTTACCTCGGCATCACCCACTACCAGCACGGTGCGTTCGACGAGCTCGAGCAGATCATCGTGAACGAGCACGTCGACTTCGTGCAGCTGCCGTACTCCGTCACCGATCGCGCGGCCGAGCAGCGCTTGCTCCCTGCCGCCGCGACGCACGGCGTGGCGGTGCTCGTGATGCAGCCGTTCGCCACGGGTCGGCTGCTCGCCGGCGTGAAGAGCAAGCCCCTACCCGCCGTCGCAGAGGAGCTCGGCTGCACCACGTGGGCGCAGCTGTTCCTCAAGTTCCTGCTCGGTCACCCGGCTGTGACCTGCCCGATCCCGGCGACGAGCAACCCGCGCAACGTCGAGGACAACCTCGCCGCGCTCCACGGCGCGCTTCCGGACGAGGCGCAGCGCGTGGCGATCCTCGCCGCGCTGTGATCAGGGTGTCTTCGTCGGCTCGGCGGGCTGCGCCGGCGGAACGCTCTCGCCACCCATGCGGCCACGGCGTCCGCCCCACATGTTGGCGCGCATCGCGTCCATCGACTTCTGCAGCTCCTCGGCGGAGATCTCGCCATTCTTGTCGGCGTCGATCGTCGCGAGATCATCGCCGAGACGGCGCGCCATGCGCGAGTCCTTGAGCTCTGCGAGGGTGAGCTTGCCGTCGCCATCGGTGTCAAGGCGCAGCTTCATCTCGTCGACGCGCGCCTTGCGACCGGCGTCGCGCTCCGCATCGGAGATCTGGCCATCGGCGTCCTGGTCGAGCTCGGCCATCCGCTCCTTGCGGCGCTCCTCGCGGCGGACGCGGCGGTCCTCTCCCTGATCTTGATCCTCGGGCAACGCGGGACGCTCGCCCTCGCTGGCCCGGGGACGCTGCTGCGGTGGAAGGTCGATCTTTCCGGACCGCCCCTTGGACGCGGACGGCTCGGCCCGAGGCGCCGCGCTGCCCGCCGTGGAGTCTGCTCCATCGGTCTTGCAGCCGACGGCGACGAGCAGAGTGGCAACGAGAGCAAGGCATAGCTTCATGACGCCCTGTGGTTAGAGCAAGCCACGGGCCGCGGTGCAAGCGATGGTTTCTGCTAGGCGGTCAGGTTGTGCGCCTGCGCGACCCGCAGCCCCTCCTGCAGCCTTCGCAGATCACGGCGGTTTGCCCGCACGCTTAACATCACCGAGATCGCGATGCAGATGGCGATCACGCCGACCGAGGTCAGCGGCGGGATCTTGATCCACGACGCGGCGAGCAACTTCCCACCCGCGAACCCGAGCACGGCGGCGAGACCGAAGTGCAGGTAGCGAAGCCCGGCGAGCGCACCGGCGAGGACCACGTACAGCGCCCGCAGCCCGAGGATCGCGAGCAGGTTCGAGCTGTAGATGATGAACGGCTCCTCGCTGACCGCGAACGCCGCGGGTACCGAGTCGATCGCGAACACCACATCGGTCAGCTCGATCGCGACGAGCGCGAGGAACAGCGGCGTGGCGACCCGGCGACCGTTCTCGCGCGTGAAGAACTTGTGGCCGTGGAGCGTCTTCGTCCACCGCACGTGCTTCTCGAGCCAGCGCAGCACCGAGCTGTCCTCGTCCGGATCAGGAGAGCGCAGCAGCTTGAGCGCCGCGATCACGAGGATCCCGCCGAACACGTAGGTCAGCGCGTGCCATTGCTGGATCGCCGCCGCTCCCGCGAAGATCAGCAGGCCGCGGCTCGCGATCGCTCCGAAGATGCCCCACGTCAGCACTCGTCGCTGCTCGGCCGCGGGGATCTTGAGCGCGCCGAACACGAGCAAGAACACGAACAGGTTGTCGACCGACAGGCTCTTCTCCAGCAGGTACGCGGCGAGAAACTCCTCACCGGCGACGGCGCCGAACCGCGCCCAGATCCAGCCGCAAAAAGCGAGCGACACCGCCACCCACACGCCGGTCCACACCAGCGCGCGGCGCTTCGAATCCACATGATCTCCTCGATGCGCGAACAGATCGATCGCGATCGACGTGACAACAACTACAGCCAGCAGGGCCCAGGCCCATGCCGGCACGACGAGTGACGACATGTCACCTCCGTGGCCAAAGGGTTTCGTTCGGGAGTTAGCGACTCACACGAACGAAGCCCGAGGCGGTCGGAACACGCGCGCCGGCTCCGGCGACGCATGCTCCACCTCGGTGCCCTGCAGAACGAGCGGGATCACGTGAAGGGTCGGAACCGGGAATCGCGCGAGCTCGACGCCCAGCCCGTCCATCGGCTCGCCATCGCCGACCTCGGCAACGGCGCCGATCGCGTCCACCGCCACCACGCCGGCCGATCCTCCACGCCCGGTGACAGCTGCCACCGCCAGCACGAGGATCAGGACGAGGCGGGCGAACACCGGGGAAGTGTAAGCCCTGGGAGCCCGGTGTCGACGCCCTACCGGTCGGGACTTCGCGCGATCCAGACCACGTGGGTGGCGCCACTTCCGGCCCGTGGGGGAATCTTGTGCACGTCGACGTCGAAGCCCCGGCCACGTAACCGGCCGGTGAACGCTCGGTCGTCAGCGACCGACCACACGCCGAACCGCCCCGCGGGTGCGAGGGCTCGCCGCGCGCGCTCGAGACCGCCAACGGAGTACAGGCTCGCGTTGCCCGGCGCGGTGAACGCATCGGGCCCGTTGTCGACGTCGAGCAGGATCGCGTTGTAGAAGCCGCGCGCCCGGCCGATCAGCGCGCCGACGTCCCCCTGGACCACCTCGACGCGTGGATCCTCGAGAGGCGCGCCCGCGAGATGTGCGAGGACGCCCCGGTTCCACGCGATCACGTCGGGGAGCAGCTCCGCGATCACCACGCGCGCATCGGGTGCGAGCACGTCGAGCGCCGCGCGCGCGGTGAACCCCATCCCGAGCCCACCG
Organism: Myxococcales bacterium; assembly: GCA_043759315.1. Taxonomy (GTDB): domain Bacteria; phylum Myxococcota_A; class Polyangia; order Haliangiales; family Haliangiaceae; genus JABFXX01. The sequence continues at coordinate 2,112 of JAYVLW010000099.1, read as the reverse complement.
ATCAGCACCCGGACTCCGGAGCGAGCCGCGAACCCAGCGCAGCCGCGGGTGGCGAGCTGATCCTCGGACTGATGCATGCGGCTGTTCATCAGCTCGGCGCCCCGCAGGCGGATCGCGAACTCGTCTCCTCTCTGGCTGAGCACGAGATCTCCGTGAGGCACCTTCGCGCGCCCGAGCTCTTGCCACGGGATCACGCGGGCGATGGTAGCATCGGCGCGTGGTGGACGACGACCTGCGGACGACGCCGGCCGACCCGATGCCCTCGATCGATGCCGTCCGGAGGACGCTGGCCATCGCCGAGGGCAAGGCGCTGCCCCGTCTCTATGCGGTGTTTGCGGGGTTCGCGCCGGGCGACGACCTGGGGACCCACCTCGAGGCCGCGGAGACGATCGGACGGTTCATCGTCGCTGGACCGGCGATGCCGACCGCCGGGCACGAGGCGCTCGCGCGCTTGCAGCTGCTCGTGGATCTCCTCGAAGGCGTACCCGAGGCGAAGGCGCGGTTCCAGGCGCTCGTGCGATCCGTGCTCACCCAGACGCGCGGCATCAAGCTGTTCGGCGAGGTCGGGATGCCCAACGATCGCGGCCTGTGGGCGGAGACCACCGACCGGCTCGCGCGCAAGTTCCTTCCCGAGGCGCCCGCACCCCACGAGCTGTGGGTCCTCGCCAGCAGGATCATCCGTTCGATCTCGGACCTGAGCTGGCTTGGCCCCGCGGCGGACCCGCTGCTTCACCGGCTCGCCGCGGTCGGCGGCGACTGCTGGGAGCCGATTCGCCATTCGATCATCGATGCGATCAGCATGCTCACCACGCGGCTCGCGGCGCTCGGGATGGCCGAGCAGTTCCGCACGCGCACCGCGGTCACCGGCGTGCGCGATTCGCCGCTCTATCATCTCGCCCGAGCGCGTCCCGCAGAGATGCCCGCGCTGATCGAGGCATGTCGCCGACACCTCGATCAGGTGCGCATCGCGCTCGAGGAGAGCGGCGTCTCGATCGACGTCGTGTACTCGCTCGACTCGATCGACCGCGGGCTCAACCGGATCGAGCTGCTGCTGCCGTTCGTGGATCCCGACGACGAGCTCGAACCGACCTACGAGATTCGCGCCGTGATCGCGGCGGTGGGTCGCGGGCTCGTCGGTGCGCGGAGCTTCACGCAGCTGATGTCCGACAACCTGCGCCTCCTCGCGCGCAAGGTCATCGAGCGCGCGGGCAAGACCGGCGAGCACTACGTCACCTCGTCGCGGCGCGAGTACTTCAAGATGCTCGCGTCGGCGGCCGGCGGCGGCGTGCTCACCCTCGGCACGGCGTGCGCGAAGTTCCTCGTCAAGTGGCAGCACTTCGCGTTGTTCATCGACGGGCTGATGTCCAGCGTCGTCTACGCCGGCAGCTTCCTCGTCATGCAGCTGCTCGGGTTCACGCTCGCCACCAAGCAGCCGTCGATGACCGCGGCGGCGCTCGCGGGCACCATTCGCGACCGCGCGGGGCCGGGCCAGCTCGAGGAGCTCGTGCCGCTGATCGCCCGCATCGCGCGCTCGCAGTTCGCGGCCGCCGTCGGCAACGTCTCGGCGGTGATCGTCACGGCGCTGCTCTTCGACTTCTTGTTCCTGCGATGGCAAGGCCATCCGTTCCTCGACGAGGAAACGTCCAAGACCGTGATCGCGTCGTTCGATCCGCTCGGATCGGGGACGATCTTCTTCGCGGCGTTCACGGGCGTGCTGCTGTGGATGTCGTCGCTCGTCGCCGGCTGGTTCGAGAACTGGGTCGTCTACCGGCGGCTGCCCGAGGCGATCGAGCACCACCGATGGGGCGAGACCCTCGGCAGAGCGCGCATGAAGCGCTGGGCGCACTTCCTCGAGCACCAGGCCGCGGGCTTCGGCGGCTCGATCGCCCTCGGCTTCCTGCTCGGCCTGGTGCCCGTGTTCGCGAAGTTCTTCGGCCTCCCCCTCGACGTGCGCCACGTGACGTTGTCGTCGGGATCGCTGACCCTCGCGCTCGGCTCGGTCGGCGTCGACGCCGTCGGCTGGGGTGCGGCGATCGCGGCGATGGTCGGCATCGCGATCATCGGCCTGCTCAACTTCGGCGTCAGCTTCGCCCTCGCGCTCCTCGTCGCCCT
>JAYVLW010000098.1:0-6446 GCA_043759315.1 Myxococcales bacterium | reverse complement strand
GGCGTCGGCTCGCCCGCGTGGAGCCGACGCCACCACAGCTCGGCGAGCGCGAGGTCCGCGGTGCGACCACCTTCGGCGATCACCGCGCTCGTGATGAGGTCGCGATCGCACGCCGCGAGATCGGTGGGACCGGCGGTCGCGGCGCATAGCAGCGCTTGGCCCGGCGGCAACGAGAACCCATCGAAGTGCTTTGCGGCCTCGGCGGCGTCGTAGATCCGCAGCCCGGAGGGGGCAGCTTCCTCGCGCAGCGACAACAACACCGCCGAGACGGCCGTCTCGATCGACGGCAGGATGTACGAGGCAACGAGCCGCGCTTCGGGCTTGTGGTGGATGCGCAGCACGGCGCTCGTGATGAAGCCGATCGTGCCTTCGCTGCCGCACAGGGCGCGCGCGAGATCGGGGCCGGTCGCACGGCGTGGGGCGACGCGGGTGTGGACGGTGCGGCCATCGGCGAGCACGGCGGAGACGCCGACCACGGCCTCCTCGAAGAAGCCGTGCCGCGCGCTCGACTTGCCGGGCGTGCGCACCGCGATCAGGCCGCCGAGCGAGGACGTGAGGACCACCGGCGGGTAGTCGCCGATCGACAGGTTGCGCGGCGACAGGATGCGCTCGAGCTCGAGGCCCGTGAGGCCCGCTTCGGCGTGGACGAGCAGAGACATCTCGTCGAGCTGCAGCACCTGATCGAGGCGCTTCGTCGAAATGAACACACGCGCGCGGTCGCCTTTGCCGCGCTGCGGACGACCACCGGTGCCGACCGGATGCACCGCGGCCTTGTGATCGCCCGCGCGGCGGATCACCTCGGCGACCTCCGCCGACGAACCCGGCGCGACGCGCCAGTGATCGGGATCGAGCTCCTCGACGTGCTCGCTGCCGACGGCGGCGACCAGCCCGCGAACCAGCGCGCGGTCGCCGGTCATGTGTCGAGGCCTTGGTCCGGCCCTCGCGTGCGCTCCACGAGGCCCATCTTGCCGGGGTTGAAGATGCCGTCGGGATCCAGCGCTTGCTTCGCCGCTTCGAAGATCGCCATCGCCTCGCGGTGCTCTCCCGCCATGTACGGCGCCTTCAACAAACCTACGCCGTGGTGATGGCTGATCGTGGCTCCGACGCGGGTGGTCGCTTCCATGCCGTCGCGCCAGATCGTGTCGTACAGCCGCTCGGCGGCCGCGTGGTCCGGCGCGGTGCCCGCGAACGTGAAGTAGATCGAGCACCCATCGGGGTACGCGTGGGAGAAGTGCGCCATCACGAGTGCGTGGCGTCCGATCGCGGTGCGCACCGAGTGATAGAGGTCCATGAGCCGCTCCCAGCTCGAAGCGACCTCCATCGTGTCCACGAACGCGCCATCGCGGAACATCGGGCTCATCCGGTAGCTGACGTGATAGCGGTGCTTGAGCCACGCCCAGCCCGGGTCTTCGCCCTTGTCGCGCGCGCCGAGCGTCTCCAGCTCGTGGAACGTGAGGGCGGCCTCGACCTCGGTGCGGATGCGCGCGCCCTCGAGGCCGATGATCAGGCGGCAGCCGCGCCGCGCGATCTTCTCGGCGACGGTGCCGAACACCTTGTTGACGATCGAAGACCGGCCGAGCGCCACGTTCATCGCCGTCTGCCGCGCGGTCTTTCCTCGCGCACCGCCGCCGCGCGCAAAGTTGAGGAGCCGCTCGACGACGCCATCGTCCTTCGGCGGCTCGGGCTGTGGCCACGCGGGCAGGGCGCCGGTCGCGATCGGCGGCGTGGGGCCGCGGACTTCCTGCGCCGGACCATCCTCGTGATGGCCGAACGAGTTGATCAGCGTGTCGAGCTCGTCGTAGAGGCGGACCACGGCGGGGCGCAGGCCCTTCTGGAGCACGCGCCGGATCGCCTCGACGCCGTGGGCGACGTCGTCGACCTCGAAGCCGCGGAACACGCGCAGCTGCGGCGCGGGCGACACCCGCAGGCGCGCCGAGGTGATCACGCCGAGCGTACCCTCGCTGCCGACGATCAGCTGGTTCCAGCTCGGGCCGCGCAGCGCGCGATTCGGACCATCGGTCTCGATCAGCTCGCCCCGGCCGGTGACGACCGAGAGGCCCGCGACGCGGTCCTCGACCTTGCCGTACTTCGTCGACAGCTGGCCGGCCGCGCGGCACGCGAGCCAGCCACCGACGGTGGAGCAGTAGATCGACGACGGGAAGTGGCCGAACGTGTAGCCGCGGCGCGCGAGCTCGCGCTCGAACCGCTCGCCGGACATGCCGGCTTCGACGTCGCAGATCAGCTCGTCGGAGTGCACCGATCGCAGCGCCTGCATGCGCTTCGTGTCGATGGTGATGCCGCCGCGCAGGGGCACCGCGCCGCCGCACACCCCCGAGCCGCCGCCGTACGGCACGATCGGGATCCGTCGCTCGCGGGCGAGCTTCACGATGCTCACCACCTCGCGCACGTGCTCGGGCCATACCACCGCATGCGGCCGCGGACCGTCATAGACGCCGTCGCGATACGAGAGCAGCGCGCGCGGCCACATGTCGCGCGAGTAGGTGTCGAGGTCGACGGCGCGCATGGAGACACGGCGCGGTCCGATGATCGCTTCGAGATCGCGCTGCAGGCGATCGACATCGACGCGTGTCATCGCGCGGACCGTACCAGAGGACCCGACCGCTGGTGTAGCTTCACGCCGTGAACGCCTCCGACCTCCGCACCATCACCGTGATCGGCGCCGGCACCATGGGCCACGGCATCGCACATGTCGCAGCCATGATGGGTGCGACCGTGCATCTCTACGACGCGCTCGCCGGCCTCGCGGCCGGGGGCAAGGACAAGGTGGCCAAGAACCTCGCGAAGGGTGTCGAGCTCGGCAAGGTCGACGCCGCGGCGCGCGACGCTGCGCTGGCCCGGATCGTCCCCTTCGACGAGCTCGCGCCGGCCTGCGCCGATACCGACTGCGTGATCGAGGCGGTGCCCGAGCGGCTCGACCTCAAGCAGGCGATCTTCCGCGATCTCGAGAAGCTCACGCCGCGCCACGCGTTGCTCGCGACGAACACGTCGTCGTTGCCGATCTCCTCGATCGCCGCCGCGATCGGCGCGCCGGGTCGCGTGGTCGGTATGCACTTCTTCAATCCGGTGCACATGATGAAGCTCGTCGAGGTCGTGCAACACGCCGCGGCGGATCCGGAGATGGTCGCCCTCGCGGTCGCGCTCGCCGAGCGGATGGGAAAGACGCCGATCACGGTCACCGACAGCCCGGGCTTCGCGTCGAGCCGGCTCGGCCTCGTGATCGGTCTCGAGGCGATGCGGATGGTCGAGCAGGGCGTGGCCACCGCCGCCGATATCGATACCGCGATGAAGCTCGGCTACGGCCATCCGATGGGCCCGCTCGAGCTCACGGATCTGGTCGGGCTCGATGTTCGCCTCGGGATCGCCGAGTACCTGGCGCAGGCGATCGGCCCCGCGTTCACGCCGCCGCAGACGCTGCGCGACAAGGTCGCCGCCGGGCACCTCGGCAAGAAGTCCGGGCAGGGCTACTATCGCTGGTCAGCGGACGGCAAGCGGCTCTGAGCCGCGCGCGCCGGCGATCAGGAGGAGGGGCGGACGCGCTTCGTACGGCTCGGGCGATCGGGGCGCGTGTCGCCCTTGGTCCTGGTCTTCGCGGCGCGGCTCTTCGGCGGATCGAGGTCCGAGAGCTCGGCGGCTTGCAGCTCGGGGTTCAGCGCGAACGCGGCGAGGTGTCCCTCCGATGGCGACGAGCGCTGCAGCGCGCCGACCATCAGTGCCGTGGTCGGATCGACAGGGCGCCCGTCGATCCGGACTTCGAAGTGGAGGTGGGGACCCGTCGCGCGGCCCGTCGAGCCGACCTGACCGATGCGCGTGCCGGCGGTGACGATCGCCGCCTTCTGGGTCTCGATGCGGCGGAGGTGGCCATAGCGCGTGATCACGCCGCCGCCGTGGTCGACATAGATCACGTTGCCGTAGCCGCCCTGACGACCAGCAAACGTGACGACGCCATCGCCGGCGACCATCACCGGTGTTCCGGGCTTGGCGCGGATATCGGCACCCGAATGGAACTTGCGGTAGTGGCGATACGGATCGTCGCGCCAGCCGAAGCCGGAGGTCGCCCACGACGTGTTCGACGCGGGCAGCGGCTGCCAGGCGAGGCACGTGACGTCGGGGATCGCGATGCCGGCGTTGCTTGCGAGGCGCGCGAGGTGCTCGCCAGCGTCGTGGAGCACGTCGCGGATCCCCAGCTGCCAGCGGACCAGACGCTCGACCACCACCTGCGGAATGAGGTCGACGTCGAACGCGTTCGCGATCCGCGCGACGAGCAGGGTCGACGAGCTGGCCGGCTCCTCCACGAGGGGCGCGCCATCCTGGGACCTGGCTGCCGCCGGCACGGCCGGAAGTAGGAGACCCAAGAGGACGAGGGGGCGGTACATCGCGAGCGACCAGTGTTTTTCGCCACGGCCTCCGAGGTCAATGTAGGCATTCGGTTTTCCGCGCTTGTGTGAGCCAATGACAGATTGGCGTTGCGCATGCGGACCTCGCTCTGCAGAATGCGCGCGCCGTGAAGTCCCGCTGGCCCATCGTCGCGCTCGCACTCATCGCCGCGGCCGCGTTCGCGATCTCCGTGTGGGCGGGGCGCTGGTGGTCGATCGGAGACGTCGAGATCGGTCCGTTCGGCTCGAAGCAGTGCTTCGGCGGTGAATGTCGACCGACGAGCCTGACCTGGGTCGGCGGCAGCGAGCGCTGGATGCGGATGGGTATGGCGACGTGGGCGGGCGGTCTGATCGCGATGCTGGTGCTGCTGATCACCGCGGCGGGGGTCGCCGCGAAGCGGGTCCCACGCCTCGCGGCGCGCACCGCACTTGTCTCGATCGGCACCGTGACGATCACGGGCGTGCTGTTCATCATGCAGTATCCCGGCGTCGACGGTGCGACGGTGGATCGCGGCCTGTGGTTGTGGCTCGGCGCGATCATCCTCGGCAGCATCGCGGCGGTCGCGGTCGTGCGCGCGCGGATCCCCGCAGCGGTCGCTTGAGCTGCTGAGCTAGCTCGGCGAAGGAAGCGGCTGCTGCGCGGCGGCCGCGGCAACGGCCTTCGTCGCTGCCTCGGCATCGTCGAGCCGCAGCGCCGTGCGCGCCATCGAGCGGATCACGAAGAACGCGATCACCGTCAGCGCGATCGGGATCAGGATCATCAGGCTGGCGACCGAGTCGAAGCCCTCGAAGTGCAACGGTTGTTGCACGAACACCGCGCAGTCGTAGGCACCGTGGAACGCGACCGCGAGCAGGTAGCCGCCGATCAGGCCGAGGCCCTTGCCGTCGAACCGCCGGCGCGCCGCCATGTAGCCGATCATGCCCGTCCACATCGCGTGACCTGGAACTGCGAGAAACGCTCGGGCGAGCCACACGTACATCTGCCCGTTCAGCGACTCTTGCTGGAGGAGGTAGCCGACGTTCTCGACGAGGGCGAACCCGAGGCCGGCGCGGCTCGCGTAGACGATCCCGTCCAGGCGCTCGTCGAACTCCGGGCGGCGCCACACGATCCAGTAGACCACGGCGATCTTGCAGGCCTCCTCGACGCCCGCGGCGACCACGAACGCGTGGTAGCTCGCCCCCTGGTAGGTGTACTGCGGCGAGATGTTGGCTCCGACGCCCTTGATCAGCCAACCCTCGAGGAAGATGGCGGGGATCACCGACAACATGCCGACGAACGCGACCAGCCGGCGCGTGCTGGCGGGTTCGGGTCGCTTCCGGTCCAACCGGTCGACGATCCACATCGCCACGATCGCCGGGATAACGCCGCTCAGCGCAACCTGAAACTTCGCGTCCACCGGGTTCGAGTATGCATGCGATGGCCGTTTGTGTCGTCGGGGGCCGGTAGCTTGACACATCGTTCCAAGCAGCCGATTCTTCTAGTGTGGCGCCGCCGGAGCCCACTGCGGGCGCTCCCTTGCGGGTCGGCCGGTACGAGGTGATCAGTCACCTCGCGACCGGCGGTATGGCGCAAATTTATCTCGCGCGGCAATCGGGCCTCGGCTCGTTCGAGCGCCACGTCGTGCTGAAGACCATCCTCCGCGAGCGCGCCAACGATCAGCGGTTTGTCACGATGTTCCTCGACGAGGCCAAGCTCGCCGCGACGCTCAACCACCAGAACGTGGCGCAGGTCTACGAGGTCGATCAGTCCGACGGTAACTACTTCATGGCGATGGAGTACGTCCACGGCGAGAACGCCCGGGCGATCCTCGAGACCACGCTGCGCCGGGGCTGGACCATTCCCCTCGAGCTCGCGGTGATGATCATCAGTGGTGCCGCGGCCGGGCTCCATCACGCCCACGAGCGGCGCGGCAAGAATGGCCAGCCGCTGAACATCGTCCACCGCGACGTCTCGCCCGCGAACATCATGGTCGGCTTCGACGGGAGCGTGAAGGTCCTCGACTTCGGCATCGCGAAGGCCGAGGAGCGCGCGACCAAGACCGTCGGCGGAAC
>JAYVLW010000097.1:0-3366 GCA_043759315.1 Myxococcales bacterium | reverse complement strand
GCACGCAGTTCTACCTGAACAACGCGCCGGACCAGGCGATGCAGCAGGTGGTCGTGCGGGTCAACGGCGTGGCGGTGATGGGCTGTGCGCAGGAGGCCGGGTGCACGACGTGGTGGTACGACGCGGCTTCGAACTCGATCAAGTTCAACAGCACGGCGACTCCGCAGCCCGGGGTGCCGCTCGAGATTCAGTACATTCAGTCGTGCTTCTGAAGTGCTCGGGTTCGGGTTCGGGTTCGGGTTCGGGTTCGGGCTCGGGTTCGGGTTCGGGTTCGGGTGCAACGACCGTCTCGATCACGCCGATCGAGCGGACCGCGAAGCTCACGCTGACGTCGACGCCAGCAGGTGCGACGGTGTTTGGCCCCGACGGCGCGGCCGTGGGCAAGACGCCGCTCAAGATCGACTGGCCCATCTCCGCCACGCCGGTCGCGTTCACCCTCAAGCTGCGCGGTTATCGCGACAGCAAGAAGGAGGTCACGGTCACGACGAACACGATGCTGCCCGTCGAGCTGGTGCGGGCTCCGGCGACCGTGAAGAATGCCGGCAGCGGCAAGGGCAGCGGCAAGGGCTCCGGCGAGGGTGGGAATGGACTGATCCGCCCCGACGACCTTTGATGCTACCGTAGGCGCGCATGGTCATCGCCGTTGTTGCCGGGCTCGTGATCGCGGTCGTCACCGCGGTGCTCGCCATGCGCGCGGGTGCGGCCGAGGCGAGCAAGCAGGCCCGCCGGGCGATCGACGAGGCGCGGGCCGAGGCCGCGGCGCAGGTCAAGGCGGCACAGCTCGAGGCCGCGACGTCAGTGCGCGAGCTCGAGACCGCGGCTCGAACCGAGGCGCTGGAAGCGCGCACACGCGCCGATGATGCGCTCGCGGCAGACGAGGCGCGTGTCGCACGGCGCGAGGAAGCGCTCGCGGCGAAGCAGGGTGACGCGGCGCGCGGCGACGATGCGATCGAGCAGCGCGAGGCCGCACTCGACGTCACGCACAAGGATGTCCAGTCTCGTCGCGACCGCGCGTCGGGCGTGGAGAACGATGCGAAGCGCAAGCTGCAGCAGCTACGCGGCGAGCTCGAGATGCGCGCGGGCGCGAAGGCCGCCGACATGATCGAGCAGATGTCGCGAGGGTGGCTGGAGGAGGCGCGGGCGCGCGCGGCGCAGGAGGTCCGCGCGATCGATCAGAATGCCGCGGATCCCGCGCACGATCGCGAGGCGCAACGCGTGATGGAGATCGCGGCCACGCGCTATCACCACCACTACCTCACGGAGCGCGCGCAGAACTTCCTGCGCATCGGACCGGATCTCGTCGGCATCTTGCTCGATCACAACGGCTCGCTCCACCAGGCGATCCAGACGGTTTCGGGGGTGCAGCTGCTGGTCAGCGACGAGAAGGATGCGATCCGGCTCGACGGCCTCGATGGCGTGGGCAAGGAGTTCGTGCGCCGCGCGATCAACCGGCTGATCAAGAAGCCGGAGTCACTCGACGACGCACGCAAGGATCCCGAGGGCTGGGCCACACGCGGCCGCGAGCAACTGACGCAGGAGATCCGGGCGCTCGGCAAGCGTGCGTTCCAGGTCCTCGGCATTCCGAAAGCGCATCCGGAGATCGTCGAGCTCGTGGGCGCGCTCAACTACCGCACGAGCTACACGCAGAACCAGTGGTGGCACGCCGTGGAGTCGAGCTACCTCGCGGGCATGATGGCCGCGGAGCTCGGCCTCGACGAGAAGCTCGCGCGGCGCGCGACCCTGATGCATGACATCGGGAAAGCTCTGACCCACAAGATCGAAGGTTCGCACGCCGTGATCGGCGCGGATATCGCGCGTCGCGTCGGCGAGCCCGAGCTGGTCGCGAACGCGATCGGCGCACACCACGCCGACGAGCCGTGCAACTCGGTCTACGCGTACCTGGTGGCCGCATCGGACGCGATGAGCGGTGCGCGCCCGGGCGCTCGCCGCGAGCTCGCGGAGGGCTTCACGGCAAAGGTCGAGGATCTCGAGCGGATCGGCGGTCAGCGCCGCGGTGTCGCGTTCGCGCACGCGGTGCACGGTGGCCGCGAGCTGCGGGTCTACGTTCGCGAGCAGGAGATGGACGACCTCGCCGTGGTCGAGCTGTCGTCCGAGATCGCCGCGCAGATCAGCGAAGAGATGACGTTCCCGGGGCAGATCAAGGTCACCGTGATCCGCGCGTTCGAAGCGACCGCGACCGCGAACTGATACCGCGATCCGCCGTCACGCTGGAGGCAACCCCGCGGCCAGGTCCAGGCCGACACGGCACGCGCGCGAGCGCACGCTGAGACATCGTGCCTCCTCTCGGAGGCCACGGTGGGGCCAGGCAGGACGGGCGACGGCGTCCTGCCTGGTCTTTTTCCTGCAGCCGGTGGCAGCAATGCGGGACCACGACCAAGAAGATCCGAAGCTGCCGCGGCCGGCCGCGGGCACCAAGAAGCGGACGAACCCTCTCGAGGGAACGGAGGGAATCCCCTGGCGTCATCTCAAGGATGACGATCGCGAACGGCATCGCCACCTCTAAGCGAGCACGACGAAGCCGGTCAGTCCGCCCTTCTGTCCGACGTTGACGACGCGCTTCTTCGACGCACGGCCGAGGATCCCCACGCCGCGTTGCGTGGCGAGAAACCCGCACACGACGTACATCTCCTCGAGGGAGATCGTGCCGTCGTCGGTGAGCACCGGGAAGTCCTTCACGCGGACGTCCACGTAGCGCTGGGCGACGACCCCTCCCGTCTCGGCGGAGCTCTCCGAGACGGCGGCCGCGAGCGCGTCGTCCCACTGCGCGAGATCGACGTGTGGTCCCACGACGATGCCGTAGCCGCCGAACGAGCGGTTTGGCTTGAGCACCAGGCGATCCTTGTTGCGGCGCAGCCACGGGACCAGATCGATCTCCGCGCCATCGGGATCCGTGGTGCGCACATCGCGCACGCGCCGCGTCCACAGCACGTGGGTGCGGAAGATCCGCTGCTGCCGCATCGTGAACGTCGACGCCAGCTCCGGCGTCGTCAGCACCTCGAACGTCGACTTGTGGTCGAACTCGCCGGCGAACGACGACACCACCTGGTTCTCGAGCAGCGCATGCTTGAGACCGGTGAGGTCGGCGCCTTCGTCCTCCATCTGGAGAAACATCGCCATCTCTGCCTCGCGATAGACGACGTCGATCGGCAGGTCGCCGCAATGGAGCTCGCCGTTCCGTACTTCGAGGTCGCGCGGATCGCACATCACCGCGGTGATGCCCCGCGCGCGGAGGTAGTCGACGAGGAACGGGAACTCGTTCGGTCCCCCGACGAGGCCGCGCTCCTGAACGAACGCGATGTGGAGGCGCTTGCGGCGGGTGTTGCGCGCGTGCGACGTGAGCTGATC
>JAYVLW010000096.1:0-3854 GCA_043759315.1 Myxococcales bacterium | reverse complement strand
GCGACGATCTTCGGCTACCCGTGGATGGACACGCTCGCGCACGAGTACACGCACCTCGTGGTGTCGCGGATCTCGCACGACACCGTCCCGGTGTGGCTGCAGGAGGGGCTCGCGAGGTTCGAGCAGACGCGCTGGCGGCGACCGCCCGAGGTCTCGCTCGCGGCGACCGAGCAGGCCCTGCTCACCGCGGCGCTGCGCAAGGGTCGGTTGATCTCGTTCGACGAGATGCATCCCTCGATGGCCAAGCTTCCGAGCCAGGAGGCGGCCGCGCTCGCGTACGCCGAGGTCTACACGCTCGTCGGCTGGATGCAGAAGAAGGTCGGCTTCAAGGGCATCCGCGATGCGCTCACGGCGCAGCGGGACGGCAAGAGCGCGCGGCGGGCGGTGGCAGAGGTCCTCGGGATGTCGTGGTCCGGGGTCGAGAAGGAATGGCACGCCCACCTCAAGACGCCCGACAAGCCGGCGCCCGGAAATGCGCGGGCCGGCAAGCCGATCAAGTTCGCAAAGGGCGGCACGGATTCCGAGAATATCGGGCTCGAGCAGGTCGGCGTTCGGGGGCGGAAGCACGCCCGGATCGGCGGCATGCTGCGGGCGCGGGGGATGCTCGAGGCGGCGGCGGTCGAGTACGAGAAAGCCCTGAGCGCCGGCGGCCCGGAGCCGTTCGTGGCGGGCAAGCTGGCCCGAACGCTCGTGGAGCTCGGGAGGTTCGACCGTGCGATCGAGCTGGCCACGCCCTTGACGTCGGCCGACGATCGCGATGCTGTGGCTGCCGTGACGTTGGGGATGGCGAGGACCGCGAAGAAGCAGTGGCCGGAGGCGATCACCGCCTACGAACAAGCGCTCCGGGTAAGTCCGTTCGACCCGACCACCCGCTGTGGCCTGGCAGAAGCGTATACACAGGTGAATGATCCCCGCGCCACGCGCGAGCGTAGTGCGTGTGACGAGCTGAAGAACTAGCCGAAGAATTCGATGAAACAGACCCGACCCACCCCGACGCAAGGCGAACCGGCGATCCGCGTCGTCACCTCCGACGTCACGCCGCTGCATTCGGATCCCGAGCAGCTCCCACTCGCGAGCGAGGACACCGCGATCACCTCGCAGAGCCCGGTGGTGCCCTCGCCGAGGAACGATCTCGATGCCGTCGCCGAGCTCGCCGAGGCCCACGACGCCATCCTTCGCGAGATCGAGAAGCGGATCATCGGCCAGCGCAAGGTCGTGGAGCAGCTGCTGGTGGCGCTGTTCGCGCGCGGTCACACGCTGTTCGTGGGCGTGCCCGGCCTCGCGAAGACGCTCCTGATCTCGACGCTCGCCGAGACGCTGAACCTCTCGTTCCAGCGCATCCAGTTCACGCCGGACCTCATGCCATCCGACATCACCGGGACGGAGGTCCTCGAGGAGGATCACACCACCGGTCGTCGTGTGTTCCGGTTCATCAAGGGTCCGGTGTTCGCGAACCTCGTCCTCGCCGACGAGATCAACCGCACGCCGCCGAAGACCCAGGCCGCGTTGCTCCAGTCGATGCAGGAGTACCGGGTGACCGCGGGTGGCACCACGCACGAACTGCCCCTTCCGTTCCTCGTGTTCGCCACCCAGAACCCGATCGAGCAGGAGGGCACCTATCCCCTGCCCGAGGCGCAGCTCGACCGCTTCATGTTCCAGGTCGACGTCGACTATCCGAGCGAGTCCGAGGAAGAGGAGATCGTGCGCCAGCAGACGAGCGATCACCGCCCGGAGCTCGGCCGCGTGTTGTCGCCGCAGCGGATCATGCAGCTCCAGGATCTCGTGCGCCGCGTACCGGCCGCGGACCACGTGGTGAAGTACGCCGTCGCCCTCGCCCGCGCCACCCGGCCCACGTCGCCCACCGCACCCGCGTTCATCCGTGAGTCCCTGTCGTACGGCGCGGGCCCCCGCGCATCGCAGTTCCTGATCCTCGCCGCGAAGGCCCGGGCCATCCTCGACGGTCGGTTCGCCGCCGCGGTCCACGACGTCGCCGCCCTCGCCCGCCCCACCCTGCAGCACCGCCTGATCCTGAACTACCGCGCCGAGGCCGAAGGGCTGCGCGCCGGTGACATCGTGGATCGGCTGCTGTCGGCGGTCACGCCGTAAAGGACGGCGATCGCGCCGTGGCCACGCTCCCCGAACGGATCGATCCCGCGCAGCTCGCGCGTCTCGGCGGTCTCCCGATCAAGGCACGGGTGATCGTGCAGGGCGCGCTCTCGGGCATGCATCGCGCGTCGTTGCACGGATCGTCCGTCGAGTTCGCGGAGCACAAGGAGTACTCGCCGGGTGACGAGCTCCGCCACGTCGACTGGAAGGCGTACGCGAAGGTCGACCGCTACTACGTCAAGCAGTTCGAGCAGGAGTCGCAGCTCACGATCTACCTCGTGCTGGACGCGTCCGCGTCGATGGCGTTCTCCGGCGGCGGCATCGCGAAGCTCGAGTACGCGGGCCTCTCGCTCGCCGCGCTGGCGTACCTGGCGATCCAGCAGCAGGACAAGGTCGGGCTCGTCGCCTCGGGCGATCGCGCGGTCGAGACGATCGTGCCGCCGCGCGCGCGCACCACGCACCTGCACGATCTGCTCGCGGTGCTCGACACGGTGATGTCCAAGGGCGGGAAAGGCGACGAATCGCCCGCTGCCGCGCTGCGCCGGATCGCGGAGCTCACGCGGCGTCGCCGCTCACTGATCATCCTCGCCAGCGATCTGTTCGATACCGCCGACGAGACCCTCGGTCTGCTCGCGATGCTGCGCGCCCAGCACCACGACGTCAGCGTCCTCCACGTCCTCGACCCACACGAGACCGGCTTCCCGTACGACGGCCTCACCCAGTTCGAGTCGCTCGAGACCACGAACAAGATGCTGGTCAACCCGAGCGCGATCAAGAAGGACTACCTCGATCGGATGGGCGCGTTTCTCGCGAAGTGCCGCGGCTCGCTCGCCGCGGCCGGTGTGGATTATCACTTCGCGACCACCGATCGCCCGCTCGAAGCCACGCTCCTCGATCTCCTGGTCGCGCGCTCGCGGCTCGGTCCCGCACGGAGAGCGCTGTAGTGGGCTTCCTCGCGCCGCTCATGCTCGCGGGGCTCGCCGCCCTCGCCGTGCCGATCGCGATCCATCTGATCGGTCGCCGCCGCGCGAAGATCGTGAAGTTCGCCGCGCTGGACTTCCTCCTGGCCACGAAGCGCCGCACCGCGCGCCGCCTCCGTCTCCGCGAGCGCCTGCTGCTGATCGTTCGCGTGGTCGCGTGTGCCGCCGTGGTGCTCGCTCTCGCGAAGCCGTTCACGTCCTGCGAGCGCAAGGGTCCACAGGTCACCCGCGGCCCGCAGGCAGCCGTGCTCGTGATCGATGACTCGTTTGCTTCCGGCTATCTGATCGATGGCAAGCCGTGGCTGTCACGCGCGACCAGCGAGGCGCGAAAGCTCCTGCAGCAACTCGGCCCCGAGGCCGAGGTCGCGATCGTGCGCACCGCCGAGGGTGCCGATCACCCGACCGAGCTGACGCGCGATCACCTCCGGCTCCGCGACCAGCTGCTCGCGCTCGAGCCGAGCTCGCGGCCCGCCGATACCACGCGCGCGCTCGCCCGCGCCGCGCAGCTCCTCGCCGCGTCGAGCCACACGCGCAGGACGGTCTACCTGGTCTCGCTCGCCGCGCGCAGCGGCCTGCGCCCGGACGATCCGCCATGGGGCAAGGACGGGCCGCTGTTCGTCACACTCGACCTCCGTCCAGCGAAGCTGCCGAACGTGGCCGTCACGTCGCTGCGGGTCGATGCCGAGCCCGGAGCCGGATCCCGCGGTGTGGCGTTCGATGCCGAGGTGGCGAACTTCTCCGATGCGCCGGCGAAGCTCGAGCTCTCGC
>JAYVLW010000095.1:0-12009 GCA_043759315.1 Myxococcales bacterium | reverse complement strand
GTCCGCTGCCGTACACCGGTCCGTTCCAGGAGTTCGGCACCGCCCGCGATCTCGGCATCAAGGCCGGCATCATGGGCTGCACCAAGATCCCGCCCAGGCGCGACATCGCGCGGCTCAGCGCGATCTATGACTCGGCGGTCAGCTACCACGACGCCCGGCTGGGCGAGCTGGTCGCGGCGCTGCACCGGCTCGGCCTGTACGAGCGGACGATGATCATCGTCACCGCCGATCACGGCGAGGAGCTGTTCGAGGATGGCCGCTGCGGGCACGGCGGCTCGCTGCGCGAGACGCTGGTGCGGGTCCCGCTCTTGATCCACTACCCGGCGCGGGTCGCCGCCGGGGTCATCGCCGAGGGCGCCGACGGCGTCGACGTGTTGCCGACGGTGCTCGACGCGCTCGGCGCCGACGTGCCGGCGTCGCTCCAGGGCCAGTCGCTGCTGCCGCTGGCCGCCGGCGTCGGTCAGGGCTGGCCGCGGCCGAGCTATGCGTCGCAGTTCGAGTACGCGCACGCGATGCGGATCGGCCGCTGGAAGGTGCGCGTCGGCAAGGCCGGCGTGCCGATCATCGGCGACATGGTCGACGATCCCGGCGAGACCAAGGACGTCTCGCAGCAGAAGCCCGTCGAGCGCCGCATGCTCACCGACAACCTCGGCATGTTCCTCGCGCTGCGCACGCAGTGGACGAAGGGCGCGTGGGGCGAGGTCACGAACGTCACCCCGGCCGGCGCCGCCGCGCTCGACGAGGCACGTACGCCGTGATCCGTGCGCTCGCGATCGCCGTGTGCGCCGTGATCGCATGTGCCGCGCCCGACGTGTCACCACCCACCACACCGACGAAGCTCCCCGCGGACGCGGCGGTCGTCGCGGAGATCCCCGCCGACGCGGAAATTCCCGACGCGCCGGAGAGCGCCGATGCCGCGGTGGAGGTCGACGCCGCGGCGCCGCTGCCCGAGGTCTGGCTCAAGGGCTCGACCCACGTCCACGCGCGCCCCTCCGGCGATAGCTCGACGTCCATCGCGGACGTCATCCAGTGGTACGAGAGTCGCCGCTACGACTTCATCGTCCTCAGCGATCACAACCAGACCACCGAGCTCTCGAAGGACGCGATCCCGACAGCGGGGCAGGTCGCGATCCGCGCCCCCGCGACCGGCCTCTACGTGCTCGCAGGGATCGAGCTCACGCACAACCCGTCCAACTGCATCCCGCCCGGCGACAAGAGCGGGAAGTGCCGCATCCATGTCAACCTGCTGGGCGTCACCGCGCGGATCGCCGGCAAGCTGACCTGGGCGAATCGCAAGACCAACGAGCGCCTGAAGAAGTACGCCGCCGCGCTCGAGCAGCAGAAGCTCCTCGGCGGCCTCGCGCAGCTCAATCACCCGAACTGGTTCTGGGGCATGACCGGCGACCTCCTCGCGGAGCTCGCACGCCGTGGCTTCCGGCTCGTCGAGATCGCGAACTCCGCGTTCGCGAAGTGGAACAAGGGCGACAAGACCCACCCCGACATGGACACGCTGTGGGACGCCGCGCTGAAGCAGGGCGTCACGCTGTGGGGCGTCGCCTCCGACGACGCGCACGACTACGACGAGACCGGCAACGGCAAGTACCCCGCGGGCGGTGGCTGGGTCGTGGTCAAGGCCGCGCGAGATCCGAAGGCGATCCTCGCCGCGCTCGACGCCGGGCACTTCTATGCGTCGAACGGCCCGGTTCTCGAGCACGCCGAGATCGACGGCGATGAGCTCGTCGTCGCGGTTGCCGCCGGCGAGAAGGGCTCCTACACCATCGACTTCATCGAGAACGGGTCTCGTGTGAAGCGCGTCAAGGGTCGCAGCGCCCGCCGTCCACTTCCCGCCTCCGGTTATGTCCGTGCGCTGGTCACGCGCGGGGACGGCACGAAGGCGTGGGTGCAGCCGGCGCGGCGCTAGAGGGCGACGTAGCCGTGCTTCACGGCGAAGCGCGTGAGCTCGGAGTTGTTGCGCAACCCGAGCTTCTTCAGCACGTGACCGCGATGCGTATCGACGGTCTTGATGCTGATCTCGAGGTGTTCGGCGATCTCGCGGTTGGTCATGCCGCGACCGAGCATCTCCATCACCTGCTGTTCGCGGGCGGTCAGGGCGCTCGCCGGGTGACCGTCGCCGCTCGCGAGCAACTGCTCGACGCCGGCCGGGATCACCTGCTCGCCGCGGCTCACTGCGCGGATGGCCGCGAGGAGCTCCTCGGGCTCGACGCTCTTGCTGACGTAGCCGTGCGCCCCTGCGGCGATCGCCCGGGCGGCGTAGCTCGGCTCCGTGTGCCAGGTGAGCACCACGACGAGCGGCGCGGTCTCCATCGGCCGCATCTCGGTCAGGACATCGAAGCCCGACCGATCGGGCAGGCTGATGTCGAGGAGGAGCACATCGGGGCGCTCCCTCCTGATCATGTCCAACGTTTCCGCGGCACTGCCGGCCTCTCCGACGACCTCGATGTCCTCGGCCTTGCTCAGCGCTTCACGCAGCGCCCAGCGCACGATCGTGTGGTCCTCGGCGATTCCAAGTCTAATCATGGGGTCCTCCTACAGGGCTCTGTCCAAGAATCTAGCAATGCCTGGGCCGATGAACAGAGCGCTTCCGTGAGAGCCCTCTGCCGTCTAGGATGCGCTCCAACGCATGGATCCCGCTGCGCTCCCACGCTCGCTCGGCGAGTTTCGCATCGAGGCGGTCCTCGGCGAAGGCGGCAGCGGCATTGTCTATGACGCGACCTGGGGTCCACGCCGGGTTGCCCTCAAGGTTCTGCACGCTCATCTCGCTGACAGCGAGCGCGTGCGCGCACAGTTTCTGGTCGAAGCGCAACGCTTGCAGGCGATCGCGCACCCGACGGTGGTCAAGGTGCTTGCGGTCGGCGAGCTGCCCGACAAGCGGCCGTATCTCGCGATGGAGCGGCTCGAAGGCGAGACCCTCGCGCAGGTGCTCGCGAAGGGGCCGCTCGAGCTGACCAAGGCGCTCGAGCTGTTCGGCGAGCTGTGCGACGCGGTCGGCACCCTGCACGAGCAGGGGCTGATCCACCGCGACCTCAAGCCGGAGAACGTGTTCATCGTCAACGGCAAGCACTCGGTGCTGCTCGACTTCGGCATCGCGAAGGAGCTCGACGCGCCGGCGTCGACCACCACGATGGACGGCGGCGTGCGCGGGACGCCCGCGTACATGGCGCCGGAGCGGTTCTTCGGTCAGCCCGCCTCCATCGCCACGGATCTCTACGAGCTCGCGGTCACGCTGTACGCGATGCTCGCGGGCCGGTTGCCGTGGGACGACCTCGCGGATCCCGAGGCG
Source organism: Myxococcales bacterium (assembly GCA_043759315.1). Taxonomy (GTDB): domain Bacteria; phylum Myxococcota_A; class Polyangia; order Haliangiales; family Haliangiaceae; genus JABFXX01. Next base: position 8,708 of record JAYVLW010000095.1, on the reverse strand, counting down.
CGCCTGTCGCCCCGGCCGCTCGTCGAGTTCGCGAGTGTGCCCGAGGAGCTCGATGTCGAGATCCGCCGCGCGCTGTCGACGCGCGCGCAGAATCGCCCGGGGAGCGCGAAGGCGCTCGACGCGGCGGTGCGGGCGGCAGCCGGCGGGGCGGCACCCACGCAACCGTCGGAGACCGCGCGGATGCGACCGGCCGGGAGCGATCCGCGGCCGAACGCGACCGTCACCGCCGAGCGATCGATCAAGGCTCCGGCGTGGTTCGCCGAGCGTCACAACACGACGGATCGCGGCAAGACGCCGCTCGCGTGGGCGCCCACCGCGCAGCAGGCGCCGGCGCCGGCGCCGGTGTCGCGCTCGTCGCGCCGCTGGATCGCCGGGGCGGTCGCGCTCGCCGCGATCGGCGGTGGCGTCGCGTGGTGGCGGCTCCACGGCGACGAGGCGGCGGCGCCGGTCGCGGCATCGCAGACCTCGCCGCCGGTCACGCGGCCGGTCGCGCCGGCCGCCACGTTGCCTCCGAAGGAGGATCCGTGGGGCTCGCCGGCGCCGCGCGCGGCGCTCGCGACGGTTCCACCGCTCGCGATCACCGGCCCCGAGGTGTCGGTGGCGATCGCTCAGGCCGAGCTCGCGCGCGCGATCCCGCACCTCCCCGCAGATACCTCGTTTCTCGCCGCGGGCCTGGTCGGTCAGCTCAAGCGCGACGAGCGGTTCGCCACGATGTTCGACAAGCTCGCGAACCATCCCCAGGCGAAGTTGCTGGTCGCCATGATGCCGCCGTGTGTGACCACGCTGCTCCGCGGCTCCGAGTGGTTCGCGTTCGGATCGACCGGCTTCGACGCGGACAAGCACGGCACCTTGATCGTGCGCGGTCGCTGGCAGCGCAAGGACGTCGAGGCGTGCTTCCCGCAGAAGCAGGCGTTCACGATGACGGATGGGAAGGCGATCCTGCAGCTGCCCGAGGTGGGCTGGCTCGACTTCCTCGACGACAACACCGCGTACATCAGCGTCCGTCAGGACCTCGCCGCCGCGCAGGTGCACGACAACGTGCAAAAGGCCGTGGGCCTGACGAAGCGCACGCGCACGCTGCTCGCCGCGCTGCCCGCCGATCGCGCGTTCACGTTCGTCCTCGATGGGACCGGCGAGATCGTGTGGCCGAGCGAGATGCTGCCGAAGGGCAGCGACATGGCCGCGGTGATGCAAGTCAGCGAGCCGACCGTCGCGTTCAACGTGGGGATGGACGTCAAGACCGAGCCCGCCGCGAAGGCGCTCGAGGTCAAGCTCCAGACCGAGGTCAAGCCGTTCGCCGGGACGAGCGAGGCCGCCGGTCAGGTCAAGGTCACGCGGTCGGGAACGAAGGTCGTGCTCGACGCGAAGCTATCGACGTTGATGATGGGGATCGTCTCGTCGTCGATCGCTTCGCTGTAGTACAACGCGCCCGATGTCCGAGCCCAACCGTCCTTTGATCGTCGGAATCGCAGGCGGTACGGGCTCCGGGAAGACCACCGTCGCGCACAAGCTCGCGGCGTCGATGCCCGGGCGCGCGGTGACGATCGAGCACGACGCCTACTACCGGGACCAGGCACACCTGTCGTTCGACGAGCGGGTGAAGATCAACTACGACCACCCGTCGTCGCTCGAGAGCGACCTGCTCGCGCAGCACCTGCGGGCCCTCCGCGACGGCAAGCCGGTCGAGATCCCGATCTACGACTTCGCGACCCACACGCGCGCGACCGCCACCCGGCGCGTGGAGCCGGCGCGGGTCGTGATCGTCGAAGGCATCCTCGTGTTCGCCGAGGCCGTGCTGCGCGAGCAGATGGACATCAAGATCTTCGTCGATACCGACTCCGACATCCGGCTGATCCGCCGCATCCGGCGTGACCTCGAGCAGCGTGGCCGCACCTTCCAGTCCGTGCGCGATCAGTACTACGCGACGGTGCGGCCGATGCACATCGAGCACGTCGAGCCGTCGAAGCGGTGGGCCGATCTGATCGTCCCCGAGGGTGGCAACAACACCGTCGCGCTCGACGTGCTGCTCGGCCAGCTCGGCCGCGTGGCGTTCGGGCGCGACTGACGAGGATCGGTTCTAAGGGAGCAGCACGCTCGCGCCCGTCGTCACGCGCGACTCGAGATCGCGGTGCGCCTGCGCGGCCTGATCGAGCGGGTACCGGCGGTCCACGCTGATCGTCATCCCGGCGGCGACCTGCGCGAACAGCTCGCTCGCCATCTGCTGCGTGACCTCGACCGAGCTCAGGTGGGTGTGCAGCGTCGGTCGCGTGACATACAGCGAGCCCTTCGCCGCGAGCTGACCGAGCGAGATCGGAGGCACGGCGCCGGAGGCATTGCCGAAGCTGACCATCAGGCCGAACGGACGCAGGCAATCGAGCGAGCGCTCCCAGGTGTCCTTGCCGACCGAGTCGAACACGGCCTTGACGCGCTCGCCGCCGGTCAGGTCGCGCACGCGCGCCACGACGTCCTCGGTCCGGTAGTTGATCGCGTGCGCCGCGCCGTGTGCGAGAGCGAGGGCGCACTTGTCGTCCGTGCCCGCCGTGGCGATCAGCCGGAGCCCGAGGGCCTTCGCCCACTGGCAGGCGATCAGGCCCACCCCACCGGCGGCCGCGTGCCAGACGATCATGTCGCCGGGCGCGAGGTCGTGGCGCGTGCGCCGCAGGAGGTACTGCACGGTCAGGCCCTTCAGCATCATCGCGGCGCCGGTCGCGAAGTCGATGGCGTCCGGCAGCTTGACGACGGGCAGCGCGGGCACCACGCGCGCTTCGGCGTAGCTGCCCGGACTCTTCGACGTGTACGCGACGCGATCGCCGACCGCGATGTGGGTGACGCCGGCGCCGACGGCCTCGACGACGCCGGCGCCCTCGGTGCCGAGCACCGCCGGCAGCGCGACGGGGTAGAGGCCGGAGCGGTGATAGGTATCGATGAAGTTGACGCCGATCGCGTGGTGGCGGATGCGGACCTCGTCGGGACCCGGGTCGCCGATCGGTACGTCGGTCGGTTTCATCACCTCGGGGCCGCCGGTGCGCTCGATGTGGATCGCTCTCGCGAGTCTCATCATGATCTCACGTGGACCGTAGCACCGTGGCCTGTACAGTGCGGACATGGCTCGCTCACTGCCACTCGCCGTCGTCACCGGAGGCGCCGGGTTCATCGGCTCGCACACCGTCGATGCACTGATCGCCGCGGGCCACCGCGTCTGTGTGCTCGATGACTTCCGCACCGGCAAGCGCGCGAACCTCGCGCAGCACGCGAACAGCGACCGTCTCGACATCGTGATGTGCGACGTCTCGCACGGCATCTTCGCCGCGCTCGCGCCGATCACGGCACAGCACGGCCCGGTCGAGCGCATCGTCCACCTCGCGGCGCAGGTCTCGGTGGTCGCATCGGTCGCGAACCCGCTCGTCGACATGCAGGTCAACTACGGCGGCACGTTGCACGTGCTCGAGTACGCGCGCGCGCACGCCGTGAAGAAGGTCGCGTTCGCGTCGTCGGCTGCCGTCTATGGCGATGTCACCGAGATGCCCGTTCACGAGGCCCTGCCGCGCCAGCCGGTCTCGCCGTACGGCATCCACAAGCTGGCGAGCGAGCTGGCGCTGGACTACTACGCGAGCGTTCACGGGGTGGACACCACCGCGCTGCGGTTCTTCAACGTCTATGGCCCGCGTCAGGATCCGACGAGCCCGTACTCCGGCGTGATCTCGATCTTCGCGGATCGCGCACAGGCCGGACGTCCGCTGACCATCTTCGGCGATGGCTCGCAGACCCGCGACTTCGTCTACGTCGGTGACGTGGTGCGGGCGATCGTCGCCGCGGTCGGCGATGGCAACAGCCGGTTCGTCGCGAACGTCGGCACCGGCCACGAGATCACGGTGCTCGAGCTAGCGCGCACCTTGGTGGACCTGTGCGGTGGCACGTCGTCGATCGTCCACGCACCGGCGCGGTCGGGAGAGATCAGCAAGTCGCGCGCGAACGTGGATCGCCTGCGCGACAGGCTGGGCGTGGTGGCGGAGACCAAGCTCGTCGACGGTCTGCGCGCGACGCTCGGTCAGATGCTCTGAACCTTCTTGCCAGCCTTGACCCAGCCGGCGATGCCATCGGGCAGCACCTTGACGTTCTTGTAGCCGGCGGTGATCGCCTTCGAGGCGGCCTCGTGCGAGGCCCCGCAGCTGGTGTTTCCGCAATAGAACACGAGCGGCTTGGTCTTGTCGGCCGGCAGCTCGGAGATGCCGAACGTCTCCGAATCGGTCAGCAGCACGGCGCCCGGAATGACGCCCAGCTTCTTGCGGGTCTGCTCGCCGTTCGCGTCGACCGGCTGCACGGCGGCCGTGGCGAGCGAGGTGTCGAGCTCGTCGATGGTGACGGTCGGGACGTTCGACGCGGCCTGGGCGCTGTCGTCCTTCGAGGACTTCGAGCAGCCGGCGATCGAGACGAGGGCGAGAGCGGAGGCGAGGAGGAGCTTGCGCATGGGCCGGAACCGTACCTGGCCCGGCGGGCATCGGCAATGCGACACTTCGCGGGTGTCCCAGGCAGTCGTGGCGGCGTACCTCGCGTGCGCGCTGATCTGGGGGACGACCTGGTACGCGATCCGCGTGTGCATCGGGCCCGGCGGGTTCTCCACGCTCGACGCACTCGCGTTGCGGTTCGCGATCGCGATCGTCATCCTGATCCCGCTGGCGCTGCGCTCGCGCCCGTGGCCCAAGGGGGCACAGTGGGGGTGGCTCGTGCTCGCGGGCGTGCTCGATGCTGTGGGTTACATGCTCGTGTACTTCGGCGAGGAGCACGTGCCGGGCGCCGTGGCCGCGGTGGTGTATGGCACGCAGCCGTTGATCCTCGCCGTGCTGCTGACGGTCACCCGGATGGAGAAGCTGACGTCGCGGCACGTGATCGGTGCGCTGGTCTCGCTGGTCGGCGTCGCGGTGCTGTTCCTCGACAGGCTCGAGGTCTCGGCGCACCAGGCGCTGGGCGTGGCCATGGTGATCGGCTCGGTGGTGGTGTCCACCACGTACTCGATGATCATGAAGCGCCACGCGGCGACCGTGCACGGCACGGTGTCGACGACGGTGTTCCTCGTCGTCACCGCGGTCGTGCTGGGGGGGATGGCGCTGGCCACCGGGGACGGCCCGCAGCTCGGATGGCCGCAACCGATCGCGCCCACGGTCGCGCTGCTCTACCTCGCCGTGATCGGATCGGTGGTCGCGTTCCTCGCATACTTCTGGCTGCTCCAGCGCACCAGCCTGCTGGTCACCAGCACCCTCGTGTTCGTGTACCCGCTCGTCGCGATCGTGACAGATGCCCTGTTCGAGGCCGAGTCCCTGACCGGCCGCGCGTACCTCGGGGCCGCGATCACCCTCGGCGGGCTCGGCGTGAGTCTCCGGCGCACGCGCGTCGCCAACGATCCCCGTCGCTGATTGCGCGCGGAGGGCGAGTGGGCAATCCTCGGCTGACCGAATGAACGAGCGCCGCGACGCACCCTGGATGTTTCGCACCTACGCCGGGCACTCGAGTGCGCGCGCGTCGAACGAGCTGTTCCGCGCGAACCTCGCGGCAGGGCAGACCGGCCTGTCGATCGCGTTCGATCTGCCGACCCAGTGCGGGTACGACCCCGACCACCCGCTCGCGAAGCCCGAGGTCGGCAAGGTCGGCGTCCCGATCGCCTCGCTCGACGACATGCACGCGCTGTTCGCGGACATCCCGATCGAGCAGATGAACACGTCGATGACCATCAACGGCACGGCGATGTGGCTCCTCGCGCTCTACGTGGCCCTGGCTCGCGAGCGCGGTGTCCCGGAGGTCGGCCTGCGCGGGACGGTGCAGAACGACATCATCAAGGAGTACCTCGCCCGCGGCACGTACATCTTCCCGCCCGAGCCGTCGCTCGATCTGATCGCGGAGACCTACGAGTACTGCGTCGCGAACATGCCGCAGTGGAACCCGTCGAACATCTGCAGCTATCACCTGCAGGAGGCGGGCGCGACGCCCGTGCAGGAGCTCGCGTTCGCCCTGGCCGATGCGATCGGCATCCTCGACCGCGTCAAGGCACGCGGGCGCGTCGACGCCAAGGCGTTCGCGCAGTGCGTGGGCCGCGTGTCGTTCTTCGTCAACGCCGGGATGCGGTTCGTCGAGGAGCTGTGCAAGATGCGCGCGTTCGCCGAGCTGTGGGACGAGCTGTGCCTGCGCCGCTACGGCGTCGAGGACGCGAAGCTGCGGCAGTTCCGCTACGGCGTGCAGGTCAACTCGCTCGGGCTGACCGAGCAGCAGCCCGAGAACAACGCGTGGCGGATCCTGATCGAGACGCTCGGGGTCACGCTCTCGAAGGATGCGCGGTGTCGTGCGCTCCAGCTCCCCACCTGGAACGAGGCGCTGTCGCTGCCGCGGCCATGGGACCAGCAGTGGTCGCTGCGGCTGCAGCAGATCCTCGCGTACGAGACGGATCTGCTCGAGTACGGCGATCTGTTCACGGGGAGCCCGGTGATCGCGGCGAAGGTCCAGGCGCTGTGCGAGGCGGCGCGCATCGAGCTCGCGCAGATCGCGCACGTCGGCGGCATCGAGGGCGCGATCGAGACCGGCTACTGCAAGCAGGAGCTCGTGCGCTCGATGGCCGCACGCATGGGCCGGATCGAGCGGGGCGAGCAGATCGTGGTCGGCGTCAACAAGTGGACCGAGGCGTTGCCCTCACCGCTCGTCGGCGGCGACGACGGCGGCGTGTTCCGCGCGGATCCCGCGGCGGCCGACGAGGCGCGCGCACAGCTCGCGCGGACCCGGGCGACGCGCGATGCCGGTCGCGTCGCGAGAACGCTGGCGGCGCTCGAGGCGGAGGCCCGCGCGGGTCGCCCGATCATGGAGGCATCGATCGCGTGCGCGCTCGCGCGCGTGACCACCGGCGAGTGGGCCGCGGCGCTGCGCTCGGTGTGGGGCGAGTACCGCGCGGCCACGGGCATCACCGGCGCCTCGATCGCCGGCGGTGTCGACGGCTGGGATGCGCTGCGCGCGCGCGTGGCGGCGCTGCCGCGGCGACCCAAGCTCCTCGTCGGCAAGCCCGGCCTCGACGGCCACTCGAACGGGGCCGAGGTCATCGCGGTGGCCGCGCGCGACGCCGGCTTCGAGGTCATCTATGCCGGCATCCGCCTCGATCCGGCGGCGATCGCCGCGACCGCGGTGCAGGAGGACGTCGACGTGATCGGCCTGTCGGTGCTCTCGGGCTCGCATCTCGAGCTGACCCGTGCGGTGCTCGCCGAGCTCGCGGCGCGCGGCGCGGGGGACATGCCGGTCGTCGTCGGCGGCACGGTGCCGAAGTCCGATCACGCGGAACTCGCGCGCATGGGCGTTCGACGCGTGTTCACGCCGGCGGACTACCGGCTGGTGGAGATCGTCGGGGCGCTCGTCGACCTGTGCGCCTGAGGCTTCTGGCGTCCCGCGGGCGAGTAAACCAGCGGTCCGCGAGGGCCCCGGGCCGGTGCGGCGCCCCCGATACCAGCGAAATCGGCGCAACTCCTCTGAAATCAAAGCGAACGTGCATGTTGTGGACGGCGACCCTTCCGCATAGATTCCCGTGCCCATATGGGGATTGCCGACTTCTTTCGCCCCAAGTACCGCCACAGCGACGTCCGCGTTCGCACCGAAGCCGTCAAGGCTTTGACCGCGGAGGACGCTGTCATCCTGGAACAAGTTGCTCGAACCGACCGCGACATCGGCGTGCGCCGACTCGCGATCGAGAAGATCAAGACACCTGACGTGCTCGCCCATCTCGGAGAGGCCGAGACCGAGCGCAGCCTGCGCGAGCTGATCACGGAGCGCGCTGCCGAGCTCTGGGTCTCCGGCGCATGCAGCAAGGATCCCGACGAGGCCAGCACGGCGCTCGCGGGGATCATCAAGCTGGGCGATCAGCACGCGCTGGTCTCTGTCGTCGTGCGAGCCGCGACGCCCGCGATCCGCAAGCGCGCGTTCGGCGAGCTGCGGGATCCCCGCGCGCTGGCCGAGCTCGCGAAGAGCGACGCGGCCCAGGACCTGCGCACCGCGGCGGTCGCGCGCATCGACGATGGCGACGTGCTCCGCGCGCTCGCGATCGATACGACGCAGAAGGAAGTCGGGCTCGCGGCGGTCGAGAAGCTCGACGACATCGACCGGCTCGAGAACGTCGCCGCGAAGGCGAAGAACAAGGCCGTGCGCCAGAAGGCGCGCAAGATCGTGGGCGAGATCGCCGAGGCCGAGCGGGCCAAGGCGAAGCCGAACGTTCCCGATGATGTCAAGCGCCGCCGCGCCGAGAAGGCGCAGCTGGTGCGCGAGGTCGAGGCCGTTGCCGATACGTTCGACTTCGCGAAGCACGAGGAGATGATCGCGAGGGCCGAGGTCGCGTGGGCGCGGCTCGGCCTCGACGACGGAGATGATCGCTTCACGAAGGCCGTGGAGCGGTTCTGGAAGCGCAAGGAGATCCACGACAGCCAGTCGCGCAGCGGCGACGAGCTGCGCGCGGTGCAGGCCGAGGCGCAGCGCGAGCGCGACCGTGCGGCCGCCGAGCGCGCGCGTGCGGAGGCGGCGAAGGCCGCCCAGGCGGCCGAGCCCGCCGAGCCGGAGACCGAAGAGGCGAAGCTCGCCCGCGAGGCGCGCGATGCCGAGGCGGAGGCGAAGCGCGCAGAGCGCGACGCGAAGAAGGCCGAGGACGAGGCGCGGCGCGCGGCGCAGGCCGCCGAGCGAGAGGCGAGGGCCCG
>JAYVLW010000094.1:0-3711 GCA_043759315.1 Myxococcales bacterium | reverse complement strand
GCGATGATCTGAGCGAGGATCTGCTCCTGCTCACCGCGGATGTTTCCGACGAGACCCTCGATCGAGAGGACGTCATCGGCCGACAGCGTCGGCTGCGTGGTCTTGGGATCGACCGGCCCTTGCACGATCGGCTTGACCCGGTCCGACAGCTTGACGTCGATCTTGACGTCTTGCTGGCGCGTGTACTTGGGCCTGGCTCCCTGACCCCAGGCCCCTGTGCCGGTGACGCTCAGTGCGAGCACTCCGACGATCGCGAGCTTCATCTTGGACATTGCGATTCCCTTCTCTTCCGGCGGGACACGAAACACTTACCGCCTCTCGAGCGAGGCGAACTATTGCTGGCGAGGCGATCGAACAGTAGCGAACCAGAAGAATTAGTCGTCACGGGTTTGTCATCGACCGAAAACGACCGCGAGCCCGACGTAAGGTCCGGGCTCGCTTCAACATTCAGCCGATCACTTCGGGCACCGCGAACGGATCTTGAACCGGTAGTAGCCCAGCTCGTCCTTCCAGTACTCACCGTTGAACTTCCACTGGAAGTGCTCGTCGTCCACGACGATCGGCTCTTCCTTGTGGTCGGCCGAGATGCGACCGGCCTTCGAGATCGACTCGGCGGAGAGCTTCTCAGCCTTGCCGTTCAAGATCTCGAACTTGATCTTGAGGCCATCGTTGGACAGCGTGCGGAGCTCGCGCGCGTACCGCTCGACGCGATCACGAGCGACCTTGCCGGCGTCCGCCGCGGCGACCGACTGCTGCACCGTGAGCTCCTGGAGGACCTCGGCGGCGACCTGCGTGGTCTGCCACGCCTTGTCGGACTTCTGCAGCATGTCGAGCTCGTGGTTGAGCTCGTCGACCCACGCGAACGTCTTGAGGAGCGTCTTGTCGTTGAGCTGGCTCATGACGAGGCGCTGGGTCTGGACGTCGAGCCCCGCCTTGTTCGCCTTGACCTTCTTCACGTAGTCGTAGAACTCGGCGTTGTCGTCGTACTTCGCGACGAGGTCCGACAGGTTCTTCGCGAGGGGCAGGTACTTGTCGTTGTAGTCCTGGATCGCCTCTTCGGCCTGATCGTAGAGGCAGTACTTGAAGTAGATGACCGACTTCAGCAGCAACGACTCCGGGAAGAACTGGTTCTCGAAGTACGGCGCGTTCAGCGTGTGGATGTTGCCGAGCGCCTTCGAGTTGAGCGTCTTCATGTAGTACGCCCACGACGCCTCGAACAGCGACTCGGTCCAGTCGAGCGAGTTCTGATCGAGCTTCTCGAAGTACTTGATCGACGTGTCGAACTGCTGCGTCGAATAGAATACGCGCGCCATCTGGAGCTGCGCGAGCTCGTTGTAGTTCGCGATGTCGTCGGCCTTGTACGCCTTCGGCTTCTCCGCGCCGATGATCAAGATCTCCTTGAACGCGTCGACGGCCGGCTTGCCTTCGAACTTGCGGACGTAGGTGACGCCCGCGAAGAACTTCGCCTTGATGTAGAACTCGCTGTTGCGGTCGACCTGGTCGAACAGGCCGATCGCCTTCTCGAAGTCACCATCGCCGCCGTGGCGGTAGTAGTGCCTGCCGAGGAGGAACAGGAGCTCGTCCTTGACCGAGGCCAGACTCGGATCGTCGAGCGCCTTCGGGTCGTACGTGCCGATCTTCTCGAGGATGCCGGACGTCTCCGGCAGCACGCGCGAGAGTGCCGCGAGCCACTTCAGCGCGGCACCGTGATAGGTGTGCGCGTCGCCGCCCTGGACGATCTTGTCGAAGTACGCGAGCGAGCCGGCGTAGAACCCCATCTGGTAGAGGGTCTTGCCCATGAAGAACTCGGCGCGCTGCTTGTTCTTCGCGTCGTCGCCGCTCTCGCCGTCGAGGACCTTCTTCAGCTCGATCGAGGCCGAGAAGAAGTCCTTCTTGTCGTAGAGCTTGATCGCGCGCTCGAGCGTCTTGCTCGGGGGCGTGGAGGTCGCGCTATCGGGCTCGAACTCCATGTCGCCGCCCTTGCCAGCGGCGGGGGCCCCGCCCTTCTTGGGTTGGGCGTACGCCGTCATCGACAGTGCCGTGACGGCGATCAGAGACGCTTTCGTGAGCAACCGCATCAAGTTCCTCCAAGGGCGAGCCGAGACTGAATCGATCCCCGTAGATCCGCAGGGACTGACCCGGGCGAATCATCGACAAGGGCGCGGACCGTGTCAAGGCGAGGTAGGTCCGACGAGCGGACCGACCAGAGACACCGGATCGCCTCTTGCGTTGCAGTGACGGATCGGCCGGGGGCCGGACACCAACGGTCATGCCCTGTGAGGACCGACCCTCCGTTGATGACCTCCGCAACGCTTCGCGTCGCTGCGCGCCCCCGGTTGGTGGGGCCTGGATGGCGATCGCACGAAATCACAGCGCCTCCAAGGCGTTGTTTGGAGTCGTTCCCTTGACTTGGGTGGGCTCCCTCATATTATCGGCCGCGATGAATCGACGCAGTCACGTCGTGCTGTTGGGCACAATCCTTTGTGCGGTGCTCGCAGGGGCCTGCGCGGGTGACCCCGTCGGCCGCATCTGCGACCTCGGTTCCGAGTCGCCGGCCGCGACGGAGGTCGTCGTCGCGTCGCCCTCCCTCGATTGCGTGTCTCGCACCTGCCTTCGCGTGCCACTGTCGCGCGAGCTGCCGCCGGGGTCCGCGTTCCCCGCGGGCAACAACGGCCTGTGCACCGCCGAGTGCGCGTCCGACGACGATTGCGATCGCGTTCCCGAGTCGCCGTGCATCACCGGGTTCACCTGCGGTGTCGCCGTGACCGTCGGTCCGTTCTGCTGCCGGAAGTTCTGCATCTGCAAGGACTACGTCGTGGTTCCCGAGTCCGGGAAGCTGTCGACGCCGAAGGCCTGCGCCGCCGAGAACAACGACAACACGTGCTGCAACCTCAGCGGCCGTACCGGCAACTCTCGCTACCCGCTCTGCAAGTAGCTTCCATCCGGCAGCCCCGCCCGCCGAGCGTTCGGCACGTGATCCGCGCGGCGGTCAGTCGCCCTGGGGCAGCACGAACTTCGCCTTCACGCCCTTGGCCTTGAGGAACGCCTTCCACGGCGCGCTCGGGTAGTCCCCCATGGCCGCGTACTTCAGGTCGTTCATGCACTTGTGCCAGGTGTTGTGGACCAGGTCGTACTTGGTGTCCTTGCGCGGGGCAGCGTCGATCTCCGCGATGATCGCCGCGCAGGCCTTCGTTCCGTCGATGCCCTCGATCGGCGGGGCGAGGTCGGCCGACTTCCACGACCTGTAGTAGGCGAGCTTTCGCTCCTCGAGCCCGGCGTAGAACGCGGCCTGTTTGCGCAGCCACTCCTTGGCTGGCTCGAGCTCCTTCGGCACCGTGCGCTCGGTCGCGGCCTTCACGACCGCGGCGTTCTCCTTGAGCATGAACTCGGCGTCCCGAAAGAACGCCGGCTGCGCGGGGGTATGCGGACCGTTGCAGGGCCCGGTCTTGCCGGCCGGATCGCGGCAGGTCTCGAGGCCACCCGTCGTCACGCCGTCGGGGTTCGACTCCGGCGCGAGCGACGCCGCGGCCATCAGGTCGGTCTTCGCGATCTTCTTCGGCTCGAACGTCAGGGTGAGGTCGCCGTTCCCGGCGGCGACGGTGATCTTGGTCGGCTTGGCGAGCGCCAGCCCGGGGGACGCGAGGATGGCAACGACGGCGATGGCACGCATGCTGCGACGATACATCGCGCGAGCGGGCGCGCGGTACACTG
>JAYVLW010000093.1:0-9801 GCA_043759315.1 Myxococcales bacterium | reverse complement strand
GTCACCACGCACTACCTGGTCAACGCGGACGATCTGCAGATCAAGGTCGCGCAGGGCGCGAAGCCCGGCGAGGGTGGACAGCTCCCCGGCAACAAGGTCGACGAGCGGATCGCGCGCGTCCGCTGCTCCACGCCCGGCGTGACGCTGATCTCGCCGCCGCCGCACCACGACATCTACTCGATCGAGGACCTCGCGCAGCTGATCTACGATCTCTCGGCGGTGAACCCGACCGCGCGGATCAGCGTCAAGCTCGTCAGCGAGGTCGGCATCGGCGCGATCGCCGCGGGCGTGGCGAAGGCACGCGCCGGAGCCGTGGTGATCGCCGGCTACGAAGGCGGCACCGGCGCCGCCCCGCTCGCGAGCATCAAGCGCGCCGGGCTGCCATGGGAGCTCGGCCTCGCCGAGACCCAGCAAGTCCTCGTCGCGAACGGGCTGCGCGATCGCATCCGTGTCCAGGTCGATGGTGGTCTGCGCACGTCGCGCGACGTGATCATCGCGGCGCTCCTCGGCGGCGAGGAGTTCGGGATGGCCACGGCATCGCTTGTCGCGACCGGCTGCATCATGCTGCGCAAGTGCCACCTCAACACCTGCTCGGTCGGCATCGCCACGCAGGATCCGGCGCTGCGCGAGAGGTTCACGGGCAAGCCCGAGGACGTCGTCAACTACTTCATGTTCGTCGCCGAGGGCGTACGCGCGCACCTCGCCCGCCTCGGCGCGCGCTCGCTCGACGAGATCGTCGGTGCGGTCGAGCTGCTCCGCGCGAAGACCGTCGATCATCCGAAGGCGAAGCTCCTCGATCTCTCCGCGATCCTCGCCCCGCCCGTGCCCGGTGCACGCCGGTTCTCCGCCGGACAGCCGTGGGATCTCACGGACCACGTCGATCACGATCTGATCCGGCGCGCCGAGCCGACCCTGGCGGGCGGAAAGCACGTCGAGCTCTCGCTGCCGATCGACAACTCGCGCCGCGCCGTGGGCACGCTGCTCTCCGGCGAGATCGCGCGGCGGTTCGGCGCCAAGGGCCTCCCCGATGGATCGATCCACGTCCGGCTGACGGGCGCGGCGGGCCAGAGCTTCGGTGCGTTCCTCGCCCCGGGGGTGGCGCTCGAGCTGTGCGGCGATGCGAACGACTACATCGGCAAGGGCATGAGCGGCGGGCGCATCGTCGTGTATCCACCCGCGACCGCGCGGTTCCAGCCCGAGCACAACGTGATCATCGGCAACGTCGCGCTCTACGGCGCCACCGCGGGCGACCTGTTCGCGTGCGGCCTCGCGGGCGAGCGGTTCGCCGTGCGCAACTCCGGCGCGCGGGCGGTCGTCGAGGGCGTAGGCGATCACGGCTGCGAGTACATGACGGGCGGCGTGGTCGTGGTGCTCGGTCCGGTCGGCCGTAACTTCGCCGCCGGGATGAGCGGAGGTACCGCGTACGTCTACGATCCAACGTCGACGCTGCGCGCGCGCACGAACCTCGAGATGGTCGAGCTCGAGAGCGTGGTCGACGAGAGCGACATGTGGCTCGTGCACTCGCTGATCGAGGCGCACGTGCGGTTCACCGGCAGCCCGCTCGGTCGCCGAGTGATGGACAACTGGGAGCACCTCGTCGCGCGGTTCGTGAAGGTCATGCCCACCGACTACAAGCGCGTGCTCCAGGCGCGCCGCGCGGCGGCACGCCGACCCGCCGGGCTCACGCTCGTCGGCGGAGGCAAGGCCTGATGGGCAAGCCGACCGGCTTCATCGAGTGGCGCCGCCTGCTTCCGAGCAAGCGGCCGATCACGGAGCGCCTCCACGACTGGCGAGAGGTCGAGAGCGAGCACGGCCCGCTCGAGAACGATGTGGTCCGCACGCAGGCCGGGCGCTGCATGGACTGCGGCGTGCCGTTCTGCATGCAGGGCTGCCCGCTCGGCAACCCGATCCCCGACTTCGCGGACCTCGTCCACAAGGAGCGCTGGCGAGATGCGCACAAGCGGCTCGCCGCGACGAACGACTTCCCGGAGTTCACGGGCCGCCTGTGCCCCGCGCCGTGCGAGGGCAGTTGCGTCCTCGGTATCGACAACGCGGCACAAGGCCCCGTGACGATCGAGGCGATCGAGAAGGCGATCGCGGAGCACGCGTTCGGCGCCGGGTGGATCGTTCCGCAGCCGCCGCGCGTCCGCACCGGCAAGCGGGTCGCGATCGTCGGGTCGGGCCCGGCCGGCCTCGCCGCGGCAAATCAGCTCAACCGCGCGGGACATACCGCGATCGTGTTCGAGGCCGCGGCGCGCCCCGGCGGGCTGCTGCGCTACGGCATCCCGGACTTCAAGATGGAGAAGTCCGTGATCGATCGCCGCCTCGCGATCCTCGAAGCGGAAGGCATCGAGTTCCGCTGCGGCGTGCGTGTCGGCCAGGATCCCACCTGGACGCAGCTGCGTGCCGATCACGACGCCGTGGTGATCGCCACCGGCGCGATGCGCCCACGCGACCTCGACGTCCCGGGCCGCGATCTCGACGGCGTGATCGTCGCGATGGACTTCCTGACCGCACAGAACCGGGTGGTCGGCGGCGAGCGCGCCACCACGCCCTACGACATGCGCGGCAAGCGAGTGGTGATCCTCGGCGGTGGTGATACTGGCTCCGACTGCCTCGGCACCGCGCTCCGTCAGGGCGCCGCGAACGTCACACAGATCGAGCTGATGCCCGCCCTCCCCACCGAGCGCGGCGCCGCGAACCCGTGGCCCGCATGGCCGCTCGTGTTCCGGACCTCCAGCTCGCAGGAGGAGGGCGGCGAGCGCGCGTTCGCGTTCCGCACGACACGCCTCGAGGGCGACGGCGACACGCTGACCGCCCTCGTCGGCGAGCGCGTCGATGCACCGGGGATCGAGGTCCGCATGCCGATCGAGGTGCTGATCCTCGCGCTCGGCTTCACCGGCCCCGACGCTGGGGACCTCGTCTCGCAGCTCGGCGTCGAGCTCGATCCGCGCGGCAACATCGTCGTCGACGCGCGCTACGCGACCAGTGTCCCGGGCGTCTACGCCGGCGGGGATGCGCACCGCGGCGCTTCGCTGATCGTCTGGGCGATCGCCGAAGGCCGCGAGCTCGCGCGCTCGATCGACGCCCAGCTGCGCGGCGCGCCATCGCTGTTGCCGGTCCGTGGTCAGGATCAGCCGTTCCGGTGAGCGGCGACGAGTGATACGCTGGGGGTGTGTCGCGTGTCCTGCTCGTGTGCATCCTGGCCGGCTGCTACAGCCCATCGGTCCAGGTCGGTGCCCCGTGCAGCGAGAGCGGCACGTGCCCCGCGGGCCAGCGCTGCTACAGCGGCACGTGCTTGGCGCAGCCGCCCGGCGAAGGTGACGCGGCGATCGACGTCCCGGTCGACGTCTCCGGCGCGATCGATGCGCCTGCGATCGACGCCCCACCGCTCGATGCGTTCGTGTCCCCGGTCTGGCTGACGCCCACCGCGATCCCGGGCGTCAACACGGCCGGCGACGAGAGCGATCCGTGCGTGTCCGCGGACCAGCTCACGATCCTGTTCCAGCGGAACAGCGACCTCTACATCGGGACCCGCGCGACGAAGACCGCCGTGTTCACGGTGGTGCCGTTGACCGCGCTCAACTCGACGAGCCTGGAGGCATCCCCCGAGCTGACCGGCAACGGCACGGCGATCTACTTCACGTCGGATCGCCTGACCGCCGGCAGCAGCGATGTGTTTCGCTCCGTGTTCTCCGGCGGCGCCTGGCAGGCGCCCACGCTCGAGACCTCGCTCAGCGATCCGGCTGGCGACGACACCGACGTCGCGATCTCCCCCGATGGTCTCACCGCGTTCGTCACACGCAGCAGCAGCTTCCGGAGGTCGACCCGCCCGACGACGGCCAGCGCGTGGAGCACGCCGGTCAGCACCGGGACCGCATGGGGGGCGTCCCCGGCGGCACCGTCGATCAACATGGCCGGCGACGTCTACCTCCAGGCGGGCAGTCCACGCGACCTGTTCGTCAGCCGCAAGGTAGGCAACAACTACCCGACCCCCACCCCCATCACCGAGCTCAACGGCGCGCTCACCCGCGACGCTGCGCCGTACATCGCGGCCGATGACCTCACGATGTGGTTCGAGATCGACCAAGATCTGTTCGAGACCCACCGGTGAGTCGAGCGACCTCGCAGCTCGGCTGATCAACCCGCCCGCGCCATGACCCGGGCGCGTAGCTCGAGCTCGCTCACCCCATCGATCTGCGCGCGACGCAGGCCGAAGACCCAGAGCGCTCGATCGGGGTCCTTGGTGTCGACCACGACGAAGTCCCGCGACCAGCGGAAGCGACGCGCCAGCTTGTTCGTGATCACCAGTTCCGCCAGGGAGGAGCCGAGCGGTACGTGCGCCTCGCCATCGAGATGAACGTGACCAAGCTCCTCCTCGCCGACGTAGAAGTCGGTGCCGTTGACCTCCGTCTGCGAGCCGATCTCCCAGTGCGCCTGCACGCTGACCGACGGGAGCTCTGCGACGGCGTCCACGACCAGCTGGGCTGCCGGGCCGAGACGCGGAGCGGGGGCTACCCGTCCCTTGGACTGCCGAGACATGGTTCCAGAAGGCATGCGTCACTGTAGCGCCGACCGTGGAACCGGCCAGCGCCGCGCGTTCGTCCGGGTCAACGCCGGGTGATCTTCACGCGAACCCCGCCCTTGGGGAGCGGCCCGAGGCCACCCCCGCCTGGCGAGGCATCCTGCGCCGGATACGCGAGGTCGTAGTTGCGCACGAACCAGCCGAAGAACGCCGGCATCAGCAGCTGGATCAACGCCTCGCCCGCGCAGCGGTGACCATCCGGTGCGCCGCCGCCCTGAGGCACGAACGCGCTCTTCGGCAGCCCGGCGTGCGCGGCGTCGCCGAGGCGTTCGCCGTCGAACGTCGTCGGATCCTTGAACGTCGTGCCGTCCTGCAGCGTCGCCCAGATCGCCCCCGCGCCCTTCCATCCGGCGCGGATCGCGTAGCCATCGACCTCGAGGTCCTTGTTCGCAACACCGATGAACGTCACGGGCGCGATCGGATACGCGCGCAGCACCTCGCGTGACGACGCGCGCGCCAGGTCGAGCGCGCGCACCTGCAACAGCGTCGGCACGGCGCCCGGGGAGAGCTTCGCGTCCGCTTCCGCGCGCAGCTTCGCGGCGAGCTCGGGATGCTCGCCGAGCACGGTGAGGATCCACGCAAACGCCGCGGTGATCCCGCCGTGCGCCGCGAAGAAGAAGTGCAGCATCTCGATCTCCAGCTCGTCGGTGGACAGCTTTTCGCCGCCCGGGCCCCGCGCGGCCTTCAACACGCCGAGTGCGGTGCCGGCCCCGTCGTTCGCAGCGATCTGTGCCTTGAGGTACTTCCGCAGGCGGTCGCGCGCCTTGATCGCCTTGCCGTAGGCGGTGAACGGCAGGTTGATCGGCGGAGCGAACGCACCCTTGTTCATGATCGTGAAGTCGTTCGCGCCGGCGACATTGCTGGTCGCCGGATCGCTCGCGGCGAACAACACGTCGGCGAGGTCGAACCCGAGCTGCGAGAGATCATGCGCGATCGCGCTCTCCCCCGCCGCGATCCACTTGTCGATGAACCGCTGGATGACCTGGAACATCCCGGCCAGGTAGGTCTCCATCGCCTGATCGGTGAACGCCGTCAGCAACAGGCGCTTGCGCTTCTTGTGTCGCTCGCCGTCCAGGAACGGCACCGCATCGGGGTGCAAGAGCTCCTGCATGAACTTCGGCGATCCGTTCTCGCGCGTGAAGTTGGCCTCGTCCATGAAGAACGAGAACGCCTTCGGACCCGCGAAGAACACCACGGTGTCGGAGAGGATCTTCGTCTTCCACACGTTGCCGTGCTGCTTGGTCCGCGACAGCGTGAACGTGAACGGATCCTTCAAGAACTTGAGGGCCTCGCCAACGAACGGCGCCCCCATCGACCCCGGTGGCTGCTGACTCATCACGGCGATGGTACGACCGAACGCGTCACGGAGATCGCCCGGTCGGCGATTTTGCGCGGTTCAGGGCTGGAGCACGACCTTGCCGAACGCCTCGCGCCTCTCGAGGATCTGGTGCGCCTCCGCGGCGCGCGCGAGCGGTAGCACCTGATGCACCACGGGCTCGAGGCGTCCCGCGGCGACGTGGCCGAGCACCGCGAGCAGATCCGCCTTGCTGCCCATCGTGGAGCCGAGGACCTCGACCTGCCGGAAGAAGATGTGCCGCAGATCGATCGCCGGATGGAAGCCCGCGGTCGCGCCGCACGTGACGATCCGGCCGCCCGCGCGCACGGCCCTGAGCGAGGCCGCGAACACCTCGCCGCCGACGTGCTCGATCACCGCATCGACGCCGCGCTTGCCGGTCTGCGCGCGGCACTCGGCGACGAAGTCACCGTCCGTGTAGTTGACCAGCACGTCGGCGCCCAGCGCCTTCGCGCGCGCGAGCTTGTCATCGGTGCTCGCGGTCGCGATCACCCGCGCGCCGTACAGCTTCGCGATCTGGATCGCGGCGACGCCGATGCCCGAGCCGGCGCCGTGCACGAGCACGGTGTCGCCCGGTGCCACGCGCGCCTTGTGCACGACCATCTGCCACGCGGTGAGGAACGGCAGGATCGACGCCGCGGCGTGCGCCCAGTCCAGGCGCTCCGGGTACGGCGCCAGGTTGACCTCTGGCACGCAGATCGCCTCGCAGTAACCGCCGTTCGCGTGCTCGCCGAGGATCTTGTAGTAGCGGCAGAGGTTGTCGTGCCCGCCGAGGCACTGCGCGCACGTGCCGCACGACAACCCCGGCTGCACGCACACCTTCGTGCCGATCGCGGCGCTCGCTCCCGCGCCCACCGCGTCGACGGTGCCGACGATGTCGGCGCCCAGGATGTGGGGGAGGTGGAGCTTGAACGCGGGGCCGCCCTTTCTCACCCACAGATCGAGGTGGTTGAGCGCGACCGCGGCGATCCTCACGCGGACCTGACCGGGGCCAGGCTCCGGGAGCGGGAGCTCCGCCGACTCGAGGACCTCGGGACCACCGTGGACGCGGAGCACGATCGCATGCATGGGCGGCATGATAGAACGCGCCCATGCAAGTCGTCGCCGTGCCGTGCCTCAAGGACAACTTCGCGTACCTCCTGGTCGACGGAGATCGCGCGGTCTGCGTGGACCCGAGCGAGGCCGCGCCGATCGAGGCCGCGCTCGCCGCGAACAAGCTCACCCTCGGCGCGATCTGGGCGACCCACCACCACTGGGACCACACGGGTGGCATCGCGGATCTCGTCGCCGCGCACCCCGGGATCGAGGTGGTGATCGGCACGGCCGATGCGGACAAGGTGAAGCACATCACGCGCACGGTCGAGGATGGCGACGACGTCTCGTTCGGCACGCTGCGCGCGAAGGTGATCCACAACCCGGGTCACACGCTCGGCGCCGTGACGTTCGTGGTCGAGGGCTGCGCGTTCACCGGCGACACCCTGTTCTGCGCCGGCTGCGGTCGCGTGTTCGAGGGCGACGCGGAGATGATGCACGCGTCGCTGATGCGGCTCGCAGCGTTGCCCGCCGAGACCAAGGTCTACTGTGGCCACGAGTACACCGCGTCGAACCTCAAGTTCGCGGCCGCGGTCGAGCCCGGGAACGCCGCCGTGACGAACCGCGCCAGCAACATGACGACCCCGTCGGTCCCATCGACGATGGGCGAGGAGATCGCCACTAACCCGTTTCTGCGGGTCTCCGAGCCGACTGTGGTCGACGCCGCACGCGCGCGCGGCGCCGCGGGCGATCCGGTGAGCGTGTTCGCGGCGATCCGCGAGTGGAAGAACAACTACAAGTAAGAGCGCGAGTGTTGCGACCTGTTTCCCTTGGTCAGAACGCGGCGAAGTCGTAGCCGGCCGACGCGACCAGGCCGATCACATCACCCGCGTCGGGAGCAAACAGACCCGCCCGGAAGTCGAGCGACTTCTTGCGCCAGCCCGCCATCAGCGTGAACCCGATCTCGGTGTCGGAGGCAGACATGCTCCCCAGCGCGGTGTCGACCGTGCCGAACGCGAGGGTCAGGCCGAGCTCGCCCGCGAGGTACGCGCCGCTGGTGCCAAACGGGAAGCGATAGCCGGCGTACAGCGGCACGAATGTCAGGCTCGCATCGGCGCTGGTGTTCATCGCGTGGAAGATCACGCCGCCGCGCCCGGTGATGAAGCCCGGTCCCGCGGGCGCCTCGAACCGGCCGAGGATGCCGAGCCCGAGGGTGGCGGCGTGCGCATAGTCGCCGACGGGCAGCACCGCCATCGCGTCGACGCCGAGCGTCTTCTGTGGCGCGGCCGCGGCGTAGATCGCCTCGTCGGCGGAAGCGGTGACGGCGACGAGGCTGGTGAGCGCGAACGCGAGCGTGGTGAGTTTCATGACAGGCTCCTCGGGGTAGGACGACGGACAGCGCGTCGTTCACCCGTTGTACGGCTCGCACGCGGTGACACCGACATCACCCCGACATCAGCCGGGCGCTCAGGCGCGGGGGAGCCGGAGCACGAACGCGGCGCCTCCGGCGGAACCCGGGCGGTAGTCGAGGTCGCCGCCCATCGCACGCGCGAGGGATTGCGACAGGGCGAGGCCGAGGCCGAGGCCCGCGGGGCCGTCGGCGTCGACGCCGCGCGCGAACGGCTGGAACAGCTTCGTGCGTGTCTTCTCGGTCACCCCGGGGCCGTGATCGGAGACCACGACCTCCACCGTATCGCCGGCGGTGCGCGCCGCGAGCTCGATGGTGCGGTCCTCGGACTCGCGGCCGTACTTCTCCGCGTTATCGAGCAAGTTCCCGACGATTCGCGCGAGCGCATCGCGATCGAACTTCGCGGTCAGCTCGGGCGCGACATCGAGCGCGAGTGCCGCACCGGCGCGATCGAGCGCCGGCTCGGCGCGCTCCGCGAGAGAGCGCAGCTCGGCATCGAGAGATCCCACGCTCGGATCGACGGAGAGGTTCCCGCGCTCGAGCTGCGAGAACCCGAGCACGTTCGAGACCACGCGGCCGAGGCGCGCGGCTTCCTCGCTCATCCGCCTCGCGTAGTCCCGGGTCTTGTGCGGATCGCCGAGACCATCGGCGATCATGTCGCCGTAGAGCTGGAGACCGGCGAGTGGCGTGCGCAGCTCGTGCGCGGCCGCGGCGGCGAACTGGCTGCGCTCGCGAGCGAGACGCTCGGCGCGAGCGACCAGCATGACGACGAGGCCCGCTGCGAGCGCCGCGATCACCCCGAGCAGGATGAACCGCAGCAGGAACGTCATCGCGAGGTGCGCGGCGCTCTCTGCTGCTTCGGCGAGGGCGCGCGGATTCGCGGTCGCCGCGAGGTGCCAGCCCGGTGCGATCTCGGTGGCGTTGTTGTCGCCGACCACCAGCTCCGCGACGGTATCGCCCGCGCGCGCCGCGAGCCACGTGGTCAGTGCGCTACGATCCACGACGAAGCCCTGCGCGAACGCGCCATCGGGCGTCGAGACATCGCGCACCGCGAGCAACGCGGGCGTGCCGTGGAAGGAGAGCGTGCGCCACTCGAGGGGCGCGACCGTGATCGTCACCGCCCTGGGAACGACCACGGGATCCGGCGCGCGCACGACGACGCGCGGACGTGGTTTCGGAGGCGGCGGGTTCGCCGTGACCTCCGTCGGCGTAGCGGGCACGTCGGCCGTCGGGACGGCGTCGGTCACGGGCACGCTCTCGAGGTTTCCCGAGCCGTCACGGCGCAGGCCCGGGGCGTTGCGGTACTGCTGGTAGATCGTGTTCGAGTTCCAGTTCTGGACGTAGCTGTTCTCGTCGATGTGGAACACCTGCGCCTCGGCCTGCTGCTGCGGGGTCGGCGGCGTCGTCGCGCTGTCGGTCTCG
>JAYVLW010000092.1:0-10264 GCA_043759315.1 Myxococcales bacterium | reverse complement strand
GGCGCGAACGGTGCCTGCTCGGCGATCGCCTGTGCGAGCGTCCGGCCCTCGATCAGATCCATCACGAGGAACAACAGCCCTTCTTCGGTCTTGCCATAGTCGACGACCGACACCAGGTTTGGGTGCGCGAGCCGGCTCGCCGAGTCCGCTTCTTGAGCGAACCGCATGCGCATCGCGAGTGTCGCTGCGAGGTCACCCACCATGATCTTGAGCGCGAAGTGCTTGTGGTGGAGGCGGGTGTGGTGCGCACGGTAGACGCGCCCCATGCCACCTTCACCGATCAGTTCCTCGACCAGATAGTGCTTCGCGACGACCGTGCCGATGAGCGGATCCCGATCGACGAGGCGGATGGGAGCACCATCGATCGGACAACGCTCGAAGTCCGCGCGGTAGATCGCCTGGCACCGCGAGCAACATCGAACTCCTGCGATCTCGTACTCCGCCACGGTGGTTAGTACGTCGAAGTCCGATTCGGTTACGCCAATCTTCGACGATGACCGTGTGCGCGCGCGCGCACATCATCGTGGCGATCGCGTTGCGGTAACCCGCGACCGATCCGAAACGTACACAGCTTCGTGAGGAATCACTTGCTCCACATGGTCGTCCTCCTGGTCGCGCTCGGGGCGATCGCGAGCGCGCGGCCGTCTGGCCTCGTCCTCGGCGGCGTGATCCTGTGGATCTGGTCGGATCCTCGCCGCGGTGCTGGTCCTTGCGAGGAGCGCAACGGCGAATTCGAATTCCTGCGAGACGGCGACGCAGCTTGAGGTACGTCGATGGCGTATACCGGTGCCGGCCAAGATGGACCCGAAGGACCTCATGGCTCGATATTGCGACGGCGACGCGGCTGCGTTCCGGGATCTCTACGCCGCGATCTCCCCACGGCTCTATGGGTATCTCGTGAAGCTCTGCCGCCATCGTGCGCTGGCCTCCGACCTCCTGCAGCACAGCTTCATGAAGGTCCACCGTGCCCGCGCGGCGTATATTCGCGGAGCCGATCCGCTGCCCTGGATCTATGCGATCGCCCACCGTACCTTCATCGACGAAGTGCGCCGTCAACAGCGCGACACGGCCCACCTGGCCGAGCTCCGCGACCTCGAGGTGTCCGGCGATGCCCACGATGGGGCCGGCGACGACCGCGTGAATGCGGCCCTCTCGGCGCTCGCTCGGCTCCCACCCGACCAGCGCCAGGCCGTCGTGCTGACGAAGCTCGAAGGCAAGAGCCTGTCGCAAGCCGCCGAGATCGCCGGTACATCCGTGACGGCGATGAAGGTTCGCGCGCACCGAGGATACAAGGCGCTCCGCGGCCACCTGTTGGACCCGCAGCAGGTGCGTCCGTGACCGAGCCCGCGGACGACCTGGCTGCGCAGCTCGACTTCGAGCTGGTGCCACCTCCGATGTCGTCGTCGTTCGAGGCCGAGCTCTCGGCACTTCGTCCCGTCGCGACACGTCGTCCGCACAGGCAGGTGGCGATCTTCCTGTGCGTCGTGGGTGCTGTCGTGGGTGTGGCGCTCGGCGTCCTCGGTGCGCGCGCCGACCTATCAGAGTTACCAACGGGGTGGGTCCCGGTGGTCGCGAGCCTGTGGATCGTCGGTATCGCCGCCGCGGCATGGGTCTCGCTCGTTCCTCGAGCCGGCTCGGTGATGCCGCGCTGGCGCGTCGCAGGCTTGATCGCGCTCGCGACCTCCGCCGTGTACGTCCTGCTCGGCCTGGCCGTCCACCCGGCGGGGCCGTCTAGCCTGCACTATGGGTGGGAGCGATTCGCGCGGGGGCACGGTTGTCTCGAGCTCGGGCTCGCGACCGCGGTGTTGCCGGCGGTCATCGGGACGGTGTTCCTGCGCGGCACCGCGCCGGTCCGCGCGCGCTGGATCGCTGCCGCGATCGGTGCCGCGAGCGGATGTGGCGGAGGCTTGCTCCTCCACTTCTACTGCAAGATCGCGGACGGTCCGCATATCGGTCTGATCCACGGCGGCGTTGTCGGATGTGCGGCGATCCTGTCCGCGCTCGTGGGCTCCCGGGTTTCGTCGTCCAGGTTCGTTGGCTCCTGAAAGGCGTTATGCACTTCGTCAACAGGGTACGTACGATCTGGTCGTGGCTTCCCGCATTTCGCGCGGTTGCCGAGGCCGAGCACTTGCCGACGGCCGCCCACGAGCTTGGAATCGTGCCGTCGTCGCTGTCGCGCACCGTCAAGCAGATCGAAGACGAGCTCGGAGTGCAGCTGTTCGATCGCGCGTCGAAAGCTCTTGTCCTGAATCAGGCCGGTCGCACTCTCCTGACCGCCGTGCGCGAGGCCATGCGGATCGTCGACGATGCGCTGGGCTCCGCGGTCGGCGACGATCTCGTCGGTCATGTCGGTGCCGTCGCGAGCCGCGATCTCGTGCAGGCCCTCCTGATCCCAGCCGGTGCATTGCTAGGTGAGACTCATCCTCAGCTGGCAATGTGCGCACTCGCCGCGGATCCTGGTGAGCTGTCCGAGATACTGCTTCGCGGCGACGCGGATGCGGCGGTCTCCCTGGCTCCGCCGCCTGCCCACCCCGATCTGCGTATGACCGAGCTCGCCACCTGGAGTCGTGGTGCGTACGCGCGAGACGAACGGCGCTCGACTGGCGAAGTTCGCTGTGTGGTGGTCGGCGTTCCCAGCGAGTCCCCCGATGATGGTTGGCCGGTCGAGCTCGAGCGCCGGATCGTCGCCTGGGCTCCCGATGAACGAGCGGCGCTGGAGCTGGTCGCCCGGTCCGAGCTGGTGACGGTGGCGCACGACGTGGTCGTTCGCAGATGCGGCTTCGCGGAACGCGTCACGAAGCTCGCGACGCCAGCGATCTCGTCGCGATCGATCCAGCTCATCCAGCGCCGCGCCGTAGGTCGTCACCGTCGCACCGAGACACTGGTCGAAGCCATCCGGCTGGCCGCAGGGAGTGAACTACCATGACAGACTGGTCGATCAGCCGATGGCTTCTCGCGTGTGCGCTGCTCGCGGGTTGCCTACCCTCGGGGGACCCACCGCCGCCGCACTGGCACTATCTTCACGCCGCGATCATCCAGCCGAGCTGTGCGACGGCCGGCTGCCATTCGAAGCTCACCGCGCTCGCGGGCGTGGACCTCGCGGATGCAGAGGGTGCCTATTTCGTCCTGACGGGGACGGTGTGCGGCTCGCCACCGCCCTCCGAGAAGCCTCCGCGCAACTTCATCACGCCTGGTAGCTCCGAGTATTCAACGCTGATGTATCAGCTGCGCGGCGCCGACGCCGCCGGCCGGCCGTTCCGCAACGTGATGCCGCGCGATACTCGGTTGCCGGCTGTGGAGGTCGATCTGATCGCGAGCTGGATCGACGGAGGTGCGCCGTGCGACTGACCGCCATCCTCGTGGTTCTGCTCGCGGCGCGGGCCGCAGAGGCATATCCCCAGTTCCAGCTGTCGCAGAGCGAGCGCTGTTCTTCATGTCACCTGTCCCCGGGCGGCGGTGGCTTGCTCACCGACTACGGGCGCAGCGAGGCAGGCGAGACGCTGAGCGGAGGCGGTGACGGTCGCTTCCTCTACGGGATCTGGGAGCCGCCGTCGTGGATTCGATTGGGTGTCGACCTGCGCACCGCAGCGGCGCTCAAGTACCAGCAGCAAGCTCGCGAGCTCCTCGTGTTTCCAATGCAGGCCGATACCTACGTGCGACTGGGAGGCGAGTCGTTCTCGTTCAATGCGACCATCGGACTGCGCGGAGGAGCGCGCGATCCGCAGCCGCCGCTGCTCGAGCGTCTCGCGTCGCGCGAGCACTACGTGATGTACGAGCGCCCGAGCGGGACCTATGCTCGGGTCGGTCGATTCTTCCCCGTGTTCGGGATCCGATCGCAGGATCACACGGCGTCGGTGCGGCGCTATCTCGGCTTCTCGACCCTCGAAGAACCCTACGGTGTCGCCGTTGGGGCCGTGCGCACTTCGTGGGAAGCGCATGTCTCCGCCTTCGTAGGGCGCCCGATCGAGCCGATCGGATCGGGCGTGAAAGCGAAGGGGGCGGTCGCGTACGTCGAGCGCCGGTTCCTGGACGATACGGCTGCGATCGCGGGCCAGGCGCGGATCGCGGTCTCGCCCGACGATGCGCGCGTCACCGTGGGCGTCGTCGGAAAGCGCTGGTTCTCTGCGGCCGAGGTCATGCTCCTGGGCGAGCTCGACCTCCAGCGCCAGTCGTTCGCGGCTCCGGGCGGCACCACGCGATATCAGCTCGCCGCCTACGGGGGTGCGAGCAAGTTCGTCGCGCGTGGGTGGCTGGTCGGGGCAGCGGTCCACCGCTGGCAGCCCGATGTTCGGCTTCCCTCCGCGCGGGATGCTCTGGAGATCAACGTGCAATACCTGCCACGGGCGCACCTCGAGCTGCATCTGCTGAGCCGGATCGGTGGATCCGGTGACTTCGACGATCCGGCGCTTCTCACGCTTCTCCAGCTGCACTACTACCTATGAAGCACACCATCATCACGCTCGTTGCCTTCGCCTTCCCAGGGTGTGTGCCGGACGTTCCCGAGACGCCGAGCTTCCAGGAAGATGTGCTCCCGATCCTCGCCGCGAACTGCGTGCGGTGCCACGGGCTACCGGTCCTCGGCGGTGCTCCGGAGGAGTTCCGTCTCGATTCGTTCGCGAACACCGTGGTCACCGATGGCTTACCCGGCGCTGGTGCGTGCGGCGGCGACACCGACAACCCCCAGGCGGAGGTGGTGATCTGTGGCGCGTCACAGTACGCGTTGCTGGTCGGGGCGCGCTTGCGAAACGAACAGCGACCGATGCCGCCGCGATTTCCGCTGGAGGAGTACCAGCTCGACACGCTCGCTCGTTGGGTGAAGGCTCCGGTACGTGGATCCCCGCGTCCAGGCAATCATCCACCGACGCTCGTGGTCAACGACATCACGCGCCTCGGAACCAGGGTGACGGTGCGGACACGCGTGGAGGATGGCGATCACGACCTCGTCGTCGGGACCGTGTACGTCACGGTGGCCGGGCGCGACCGCGTCGTCGGGTCGGTGCGGTCGGGAACCCTCGACGTGACGTGGGACAGCACGGGCGTTCCCCCGGGAGCTTATCCGCTGTCCGCCACCCTCGATGACGGTGCCGACGTGCACGCGATTCGTCTCGGAGTGCTCGACGTGGAGGCGCCATGAGGATGCCGGTCCTGGCGCTCGTCGCGCTCGTCGGATGTAGCGAGCCCGTCGATCTGGAACCACCGGGTGATTACACGACGTGGAAGCGACTCGACGTGACCGGGGAAGCCCCCGGACACGGCGATACGTACCGGATCATCTACGCGAACGATATCGCTTCAGATCCCGCATCGAAGCTGTACGTCGGATATCCGCTCGGCTCGATCATCGTGAAAGAGATCTACGACAATGACGGCGGGCAGCCGGGTGCGCTTCGCTACGTCGCGCTCATGCGGCGCACCGAGGTCGTGACCACGGCGCTCGAGAAGCAAGGCGGCTGGCTGTTCAGCCAGAGCAAGGAGCCAAATGGGGCGGAGACCCATACGGATCGGTGCTGGAACCGCTGTCACGTCGCCGCGCCGTTCAACGGTGCCTGGTACGACTACCGGCGATAACGGTTAACGCCTGAACATGATCTCGCCGAGAGGTTTGCGGTGGATATCGGGGACCACCGCTCCGCTCGCGGGATAGCCGACCGGGATCACGACGTACGCCCGCTCGTTGCTCGGGCGACCGAGGACCTCGCCGAGGAACCCCATCGGGCTCGGCGTGTGCGTCAGCGTTGCGAGTCCACCGAGGTGCAACGCCGAGAGCAGGATGCCGACGGCGATGCCGACCGACTCCTGCACGTAGTAGTGCTTGACGTGTCGCGCACCTTCGGAGTCGCGCCCCTGGCCCCAGATCTGCGCGAACACGACGATCAGGATCGGTGCGGTCGTGAGGTGGGGCTTGTGCCAGTCGAGCCCGAGCGGTTCGAGGGCCGCGAGCCATTCCTCTGACATCCGTTCTTCCCAGCTCCGGCGCTCCTCCCGCTCGGCGGCGTCCCGGATCTGCTGCTTGAGCGCCGGATCGGCCACGACGACGAACGTCCACGGTTGCTGATGTGCGCCCGAGGGGGCGGTCCCCGCCGCGCGAATCGCATCGACCACGACCTCGTCGGGAATCGGGTCGGAGGAGAACTCGCGCACCGTCCGACGTCTCTGCATCGCATCCGCGTAGGCACGGGCACGCGAGACCATCTCGGGGACCGGGAGATGTTGGAAGTGCAGCGGGACCGGGTGGTACGAGGACGGCACGCGGGGAGCCTAGCCGGGGAATGCCACCCTGACGCGGCAAATGTCCTTCGACGTTCTCGCACGCCGGCTTCGAATCTCTTCATCGTGCCCGCGGTAACCGATGTCGTTCAACCGCGTACGTGGCTCGATGGCGCTCCACGCTCGGAGCGTCGCTCCAACCATCGAGACCCACTTCCATGATCAAGAACATCAAAGCGATCCTTACCTGTGCGACCGCACTGGCCTCCATGTCCTCGGTTGCGGCGGTTGCGGCCGTCGTCACTGTTCCGGGATGCACCGACGACGAGGCCGGTTGCCCGGCAGCCTGCCCTGCGGCGTGCCCGGCCGAGGCCGGTGACGCCCAGACGCCGCCGCGCGGTGCCGACGCGGTCCTCGAGACCTGGCTCACGGCCGGTAGCTACAAGGGCGCGGGCTGGAAGTGCGAGACCACGGTCCACGCGGCCCGCTCTCCGTCGCCCCATGGCAAGAACAAGATCTGCAACAACACCAAGCTCACGCAGACCGCGGCTCCCGCGATCTACACGTTCGGTGTCGCCAGCGTGAAGGAGCTGTACATGGACGATGGCACCACGCTGATCGGGCATGCGACCACGCTCAAGCTGCAGGATGGCGCATCCGACGGGAGCAAGTGGTACTACTACGAGAAGATGGGCACTCAGGTGGTGTTCAACGGCGTGGGCAAGAAGGACAACTCCGACTTGTGCGCATCTTGCCACGCGGGTGCCGGCTCCGACGCCGGACACTCCGGGCGTGACTTCGTGTACACGCAGGTTCCCTAGCGGACGCCATGGTCAGCGGTGTCGGCATCGGCTTGCGCAAGGAGCTGTTCGGCGCCCTGTCGACCACCGAGCGCCGGATCGACTGGCTCGAGATCGTCAGCGAGAACTACCTCGGTGTCACCGGCCGTGCGGCGGTCATGCTCGACAAGTTCCGCGCGCGCTGGCCGGTCATTCCCCACGGCGTGAGTCTCTCCGTGGGGAGCGAGATCCCGGCCGGCTATCTCGACGGCCTTGCTGAGCTGGTTCGCGACATCGGAGCTCCGTACGTCAGCGACCACCTGTGTTATTCGTCGATCGGCGCGCGGAACTATCTCGATCTGTTGCCGCTGCCCAGGCACGCGGAGGCCGTCGAGCGTGTCGTGCGCAACGCCCGGCGTGCGATGGACGCCGTCGGCGTGCCGCTGGTGCTCGAGAACATCACCACGTACGCCGAGATGCCGGGCTCGACGATGGACGAATCCACGTTCCTGAGAACGGTCGCCGAGCAGGCAGGCGTTGGCCTGCTGCTCGACGTCAACAACCTCTACATCAACGCCGTGAATCAACGCCGTGCGCCGCTCGAGCTCCTCGATGCGTTCCCGCTCGCGCACGTGCGCCAGCTCCACCTCGCGGGACACACCTGGGATGGCGACCTCCTGCTCGACACGCACGCCGCCCCGATCGCACCCGCCGTCTGGGAGCTGTACGCGGAGGTCCTGCACCGGTGCGGCGCAATACCGACGCTGATCGAGTGGGACCAGCACATTCCATCGCTCGATGCGGTCCTCGACGAGGCCGACCGTGCGCGCGAGCTCATGGAGCGGCTCGGATGACCGCGACTCCGCTCGACGTGTTCTTCGCCGAGATGGCCGAGCTGCTCGCCGGTCGCAGGACCGCGGCCCAGTGCGAGGCCGTGCTCGGTCCGTCGGCTTCGGGGACCGCGCGGCTCGGCGTGTACACGAAGCTGGTCGATCGCCAGCAGCGCGGGGCGCTCGAGTCGCTGTTTCGCGCCACGCTGATCGCGGCCGATACGTGGGATCTGCCCCGCAGCGAGAGTCTTCGCGCCGGCTACCTCGTCGCGTTTCCACCCAAGCACTGGGCACCGAGCGTCGTCGCTGCGCCGTTCGCGGACTACCTGGCACACAACGGGGCTCCCGCGGATGTCGTCGAGCTCGCCGACTTCGCGCGGACTCGCTTCGACGTGCTCCGCGCACCTGCAACCGACGGCATCGAAGGGCTGGCCGTGCGCCACTACACGCACTCGGTCCATACATTCACCCAGCGCGTCGAGCGCGAAGGGCTAGCCTCTGGACGGCCCGTAGCGGAGCCCGCGACGCTGATCCTCGGACGACACCGCACGTCGGCGGATTTCGTGCTGGTGACGCCGACGCTGGCGATGATGATCGCCCTGCAGCTCGCGGAGGATGGAAGCTGGTCTCCCGAGCTCCCACCGGTCGATCCCGCCGACGTTCGCGAGGCCGCAGCATCCCTGTTCGCACATGGACTGGTGTCGGAGCTCGCTCTGAAGAAGATCCAGGCGGTCGCCAGATGACGACGCGCGGGATTCGCGACGCGATCCTCGTCTGCCTCGTGGTCTCTGCCTGCAGGCACAAGCCCGACGAGCCTCCCGTCGTGCCGCATGACATGGCCTGGATCACGACCGCCACGGATGATCCTCTGCAGTGGCGGGACTCGGGGTTCATCGAGCTCACCACGCCGGTGCGTCCACCAACGACCGACGACGGAACGGCGCACATCCTCGTCGTCCTGAAGCTCCCCACCGCACCTGCGCTTCACGTCAGCTCGACGGCGCCGCTGTCGTTCGAGATCCCCGTGGGGACGATCGCGGCTCGAGTCGAGTACGCCGGGTCGGCGAACGAGCCGGATGCCGCGGTCGAATCCTGGTGGCGTATTCTCGACGTTCGTCAGTTCGAGTGGACACCCGCCGGGATCGATTGCGCCGTGTTGCGGCCCGATGGCGATGGCCATCTGGTGGGTCTGCGCTGGCGGTGCGGCGAGGCGGCCGATGCACGCGCCGGTGAGCTGTTGGCAACATACGCACGCGAGCAACGGTTCGCCGGACCGCGGAGCAGCGACGGCCGGGACCGACAGGCGCACCGGCTCCGCACGGTCAACGATTGCCGCAACTGTCACGTGTTTGGAAGATCCGAGGATCGGCGGACCACCGCCCTCGTCCAGCGCGGCACCGACCTGGCCGGGTTGTTCAGCCTCGCCGCTGTCTTTCGTGCTGAGGATCCAGTGGAGCGCTATCGGCCGGTCGATACCAATGCGGGTGACCCGATGATGGTCCCGGTGTGCCCCGGGAGCGAGATCGACGTCGCGAACGCACGCTGCGCTGACGGGCTGCGTCCGCGACTCCAGCTCGATATCGCGCGGGGCGTACGCGAGGGCTCGCGGCACGTCCAGCAGCTATGCGAGACCAGGCGCCGTGTCGTGACGGCGCTCGATCAAGCGAGTCGGCCAGCGCTGGCGAGTGCGCTCGCCGCGTGCGCGCCTCCATGACTACGGGGCAAGATTGTCGGGAGCGACTCCGAACAGATAACGGCCGCTGCCCGCGCCCGCGTGGCATGCGATGCAGAAGCTCACCTTGCCGACGAACCGGCCGCTCGTCGGGGTGCCATCGACCTCCAATCGTCCGTACCACCAGTCGCGATGATCTGGGTCGAAGCCGGGGGGTTGCTTCGCCATGACGGTCAAGATCGGCGGCGCGCCGGTCGCGTCGATCATCTCCTTCACGATCATCGAGCCCACCGGGAACTCGGGATCTGACGCGGCTCCCGATGACACCATCCGGTACGGATCTGTCGCGAGATCGTTCGTCCACACGTTCACGTCGGGGTTGCCCTGATGCTGTGCCGTGCGGAACGGCCGTGCATTGACCTTGTGAAACGTCGGGTAGCTACCGGCCTCGGTCTCGAGCGCCGTGGCGCCGTCATCGGTGCAGGCTCCACACACGAGCACGAGCACGGTCCACGGAACCGCAGCGCGTACCCGCATGGTCCACCTATGTGCGCGCCCGGGAAGCGTCATGGTCGAGGCTGCGACAGGAAGTGACTGGTCATGTACGCGGCCGACATCTGGATCTGATCTGGCGTGAAGGTCGCTTCGTTCTCGTCCACCATGCGCCTGATCAGCGACTGGACTTCGGCCTCGCTGCGCGGTGGTTTGGCGTCGATGTCCGTCAAGTCGTGGCACTGCGAGCACGCCTCCGTGTACACGACCTGCGCGCGAGCCAT
>JAYVLW010000091.1:0-6506 GCA_043759315.1 Myxococcales bacterium | reverse complement strand
TTCACCGATATCGACGCCCGTGTGCGCCGGAAACCCGCCGGTGCGTGCGTCCGCGGCGCGTCGCACCGTGCGTCACTGGCCGCGAGTCGTCAGTCGGCGTCGTCGGGCTCGATGAAGGTCCACTTCACCTCGGGCGCGCGCTTCTCGAGCTCGGCCTCGAATGCGTTGATCGCCGCGACCAGCTCCTTGGTCACCATACCGTCGCGGAACTTGAGCTTCATCGCGACCATGATCTCGCCCGGCCCCTGCTGGATCGACAGGATGCGAACCAGCTTCTCGACATCAGGGCTCTCCTCGACGAGCTTCTGGGCCACCGCGCCCACGACCGGATCGGCACCTTCGCCGACGAGCAGGCTCTTGACCTCCCGCGCGAGGAACGTGGCCACGCCGACGAGCACAACCCCGATCGCGAGCGAGCCGACTGCATCCCAGCGGCCGTCGTCCGTGATCTTCGAGATGATGATGAAGATCATCGCGAGCACGAGACCGAGCACGGCGGCCGAGTTCTCACCGAACACGACGATGAGGTCGGAGTCCTTGGTCTCGCGCATGTAGCGGAAGAACCCGGTTGCGCCGCGGCGGGCGTTCATCAGCTTGATGTTCCCCCACGTGGTCCAGCCTTCGAGCGCGATCGAGAGCGCGAGAATGACCAGCGCGATGGTGATGTCGCCGACCTTCTCCGGGTGCTGGATCTTGTGGATACCTTCGTAGATCGAGAACCCACCGCCGCCCAGGAACAGCAGCAGCGCCACGATGAACGACCAGAAGTACATCAGGCGGCCGTAGCCGAGCGGGTGCTTCGCGTCGGCGGGCTTCCTGCTCTGGCGAATCCCGAGGAGGAGGAGGAGCTGGTTGCCGCAGTCTGCGAACGAGTGCAGCGTCTCCGCGAGCATGGCGCCGGAGCCGGTCAGCCCGGCCGCGATGCCCTTGGAGGTCGCGATCACAGCGTTGACCGCGAGCGACTTGAGAACTTCGCCGGTGTTCCCCGCCATTACCGGATCGTCCGCGACAGCGCCTTGAACGCGTCGGTGCCGGCCTGCCTGAGCAGGTCGAACACGATGGTCTCCGTCGACGTCACCCGCGCACCGGTCTCGCGGGCGAGCTCGAGGCCGATCTTCCAGCTCGCCTTCGTGCGGCTGCACACGGCGTCCGCGGCGAGGTGCACGGCGGACGCCGGCCCGACGAGGTCACGCACTGTCTGATAGACGCAGACGTGGGTCTCCATCCCGCACACGAGCCACTGCTCGCGCTCCATCAGCGCACCGCACTTCATCGCCGGTGGGATCGACTCGAACCCGGGCGCGTCGGCGGCGGAGAACTCGACCTTGTCGAACCGGTAGACTGGCGCACCCGCGGCCTCGGCGGCCACGAGTGCCTCGGCGATCGGCGCGACCGTGGGCCCGAGCCCCTTCGGATACTGCTGGCTGACCACGATCGGCGTCCCGAACTGGGCCATCGCGCCGATCAGGATCTGCGTGTTCTTGATCACCTGCTCGGCAATGGTGGGCGGCATCGCCGGGATCAGCCGCTCCTGGATGTCGATCACGAGCAAGCACACGCGCGCCGGCAGCAGGCGCTCGCGGCGGCGGCTGTACTCGACCTCGAGCAGCTCGCTCACGCCTTGGTCTCCGTACCTGCCTTCTGCAGCGTCGCGAGGGCGTCGAGCAGGCGCTGCTTGCGCGACTGCTCTTCGGACAGCCGGGTGCGTTGCTCCGCGACCACGTCCTCGGGGGCGCGGGCCAGGAAGTCGGCGTTCCCGAGCTTCTTCTCGAGCCCCCCGATCTCCTTGTCGGCCTTGCCGATGTCCTTCTGGATGCGCGCCGTCTCCGCGATCACGTCGATCTGCCCCAGCGGCATCACGATCTCGACCTCGGAGTTGATGACCTCCTTGCCCGCCACGCCGGTCAGCGCATCGGCCGATCCGTCGTGCAGCGTGAACGCCTCGCTCGATCCGGCGAACGTCGGGCCGATCTGCGCCTTGACGCGCGCGGTGCGCTCGATCGCATCGCGGTAACGCTTCAGCAGCTCGGCCTTGTCACCGCTGACGCGGATGCCGACCGGTACGCTCTTCGCCGGCTCGATGCCGTACGTCGCCTTCAGCATGCGGCAACCGACCGCGACGTCCTGGACGAGCTTCATCTCCGCTTCCGCGACCGGGTCGACGAACGACGCATCGTTGCGCGGGAACACCGTGATCATCAGCGAGCCCGGCAGCTGCGGCGGCTTCGGCAGCTTCTGCCAGATCTCCTCGGTGACGTACGGCGCGAATGGATGCAGGAGGCGCATCGTGGTCTCGAGCGCCGTGGCGAGCACGCCCTGGACCACGTGGCGCTTCGCGGCCTTCGCCTGATCCTGCTCGAGCTCTTCGGTCTGGTGCAGGTGCGGCTTCGCGAGCTCGATGTACCAGTCGCACAGCTCGTGCCACACGAAGTGATAGATCGCGTTCGCGGCGTCGGAGAACCGGAACGCCTCGAGCGCGGTATCGACATCGTTCGACACCGCCTGCAGCCGCGACAGGATCCACCGCTCGGGCATGCCGAGGGACTGACGACCCGCGGGCGTCGACAGCTGCGCCTCGAATCGCTCCGGGTCGTAGCCATCGAGGTTCATCAGCGCGAACCGCGACGCGTTCCACAGCTTGTTGATGAAGTTGCGATAGCCCTCGACGCGATCGATCGAGAGCCGGATGTACCGGCCGCTCGTATTCAGCGCGGCCAGCGCGAACCGCAACGCGTCCGCTCCCATCGAGGGGATGCCCTTCGCGAAGTTCTTCTTGATCGTCTTGACCGCTGCATCGGGCGCGTTCTCGGCATCCGCGCGCTTGAGCAGCGCTTCGAGGGACGCGCCGTACACGATGTCGAGCGGGTCGATGACGTTGCCCTTCATCTTCGACATCTTGTCGCCGTTCTCGTCGGTGACGATCGACGTGAGGTACACGGTGCGGAACGGCACCTTCCCCATGAAGTGCAGGCCGAACATCATCATGCGCGCGACCCAGAAGAAGATGATGTCGGGGCCCGTGACGAGGACGTTGTTCGGATAGAACGTCGAGAGCGCGCGCGTCTTCTCCGGCCAGCCTAGCGTTGAGAACGGCCACAGCGCCGACGAGAACCACGTGTCGAGCACGTCCTCGTCCTGCTTCAGCGTGTCGGACTTGCCGCAGCCGGAGCACACGGTCGGCGCGGCGCGCGCGACCATGGTGGTGCCACACCCGCAGTAGTACGCGGGGATGCGATGGCCCCACCACAGCTGGCGCGAGATGCACCAGTCGCGGATGTTGGTCATCCAGTGCATGTACGTCTTCGTCCACAGCTCGGGGACGAACTTGACCTTGCCGGTCTCGGCGGCCGCAGCGGCCTTCTCGGCGAGCGGCCCCGCCTTGACCCACCACTGGTCCATCAGCATCGGCTCGATCACGGCGCCCGAGCGCTGGCTGCGGCCGCGCGGCACCTTGTGGTCCTTGACCTCGCCGAGGTGACCACCGGCCTCGAGGTCGGCGACCACGGCTGTGCGGGCTTCCGCCACGGTCATCCCGACGTACTTCGCCGGTGCCGGCGCGCACATCTTGCCCTTCGGGTCGATGACCTGGATGGCCTCGAGGCCGTGGCGCTGGCCGATGTCGAAGTCGTTCGGATCGTGCGCGGGCGTGACCTTGACGGCGCCCGAGCCGAACTCCGGGTCGGGCCACTCGTCGGCGATGATCGGAATCTGGCGGCCGGTCAGCGGAAGCGTCACCAGCCTGCCGATCATGGCCGTGTAGCGCGTGTCCTTCGGGTTCACGGCGACAGCGGTATCGCCGAGCATCGTCTCGGGGCGGGTGGTGGAGACGATGATCTCGCCGGCTCCGTCCGCGAACGGCCCCGAGGAGCTTGCGACGAGAGGATAGCGGATCTCCCAGAGGTGACCCTTCTCCTCGACGGTATCGACCTCGAGATCCGAGACCACGGTCTCGCTCGAAGGATCCCAGTTGATCATCCGCTTCGCCCGGAAGATCAGGCCCTCCTCGTACAGCCGAACGAACGCCTCGAGCACCGCCGCGTTGGACCTGTCGTCCATCGTGAAGCGCTCGCGAGGCCAGTCGAGCGAGAAGCCCATCAGCTTCTCTTGCTCGGAGATGCGGCTGCCGCTCTTCTCCTTCCACGCCCACGCGCGCTTCAAGAAGTCGTCGCGGCCGAGATCGAAGCGCGTCTTCTGCTCTCGCCGCTTCAAGTCCTTCTCGAGCAGCACGTGCACCGCGATCGACGCGTGGTCGATCCCGGGCATCCACATCGCGTTGAACCCCTGCATCCGCTTCCAGCGGACGAGGATGTCCTGCATCGTCGAGCCGAGCGCGTGGCCGATGTGCAGCGACCCCGTCACGTTCGGCGGGGGGAGCGTGATGGCGTACGGTACCGTCGGGCTGGTCTCGTCGGCGTGGAAGAATCCGTTCTCCAGCCAGAACCTGAGCCAGCGGGGCTCGACCTCGGAAGGGTCGTACTGCTTGGGAAGCGCCGACGACGTTGTCACGGCGCGACGCTAGCACACCACCCGCGTCTCGTAACGCGGCGCGGCGCTGCTACGACGACTGCTTGCGCGCCGTCAGATCCTGAAGATTCTCGCGGATGATCAGCTCCGCGAGCTCCGGGACGACCTCCCACACGATCCGCTCCACCACCTCTGTCGACAGCTTGAGCAACGCGAGCAGCTCCGGGCTCCCCGCTTCGAGGCCCGATGCCTCGGCGAGCCGTGCGGCCATCTTCGCGAGAGTGCGCTCGACGAGCGCAGAACGCTTGGTGGGGGTACCGCTGACCATGGGGGCTCTGTTTGCTCCTGATGGATTGAAGGACGGCGCGGCCGAAGTCGAAGGACCGGCCGCAGCGACGGGCGCGACGGCTGCGGGGGCAGGCGGTGCAGGCGCACGCATCGGCGCGGGCGCCTTCATGTTCCCGTCGGGCGCGACGGTGGGCACGGCCATCATGGTGGTCTTGGTTGGAGCGGGTGCCGGGGTCACGGACGGAGCCACACCGCCCGGCAGCTTGATCGTGGGCATGCCCATGATCGTCGCCGAGCGCGGAGGCTGGTTCGCCGCGTTGCCGGCGGCCTGAGGAGCCGCGGCCTTGGCCGCTGCTGCCGCCGCCACGACCGGAGCCGCCGACGCCGAGGGCGCAGGCGCGGCCCCCTGACCGGGCTTCGCAACACCGGTCGCCGCTTTCGCGACGATCTCGATGACCTTCTCGAGCATGGTCTGCGTGTCCCACGGCTTCGGCAGGTTCGCGTCGGCACCGACCTGTACGCCCTTCGCGGAGTCGTACGGCGCGCCATTCCCGATCAGGATCACCACCGGAACATCGGCGGTCTTCGCGTCGGACTTGAGGGCCAAGCACAGGTCGTATCCTGTCTTGCCCGGCATGACGGAGTCGGCGAGGACGACCGCGGGCTTTTGCCCCTTGGCCTTCTCGACGGCTTCGTCGTAATTGCGCGCACCGACGTAGGTGAACTCCGTGCCGCGGAACGTGATGTCCGCCACCTGCTGCATCGTTACGCTGTCATCGACGCACAAGACGATCTTGCTCACGCGGTTCCTCCCGGAAGTTTTCCCACGAGCTTCTACGTTGGTAACACGCGCTTCGCGCGGGGGTCAAACCAACTGCCGGGAATCCGTGGGGCTTTTGCCGATTGAAGGTGATCGGTGCTAGCTTTCCGCGCCTCATGCCGACCCACCACACGCCGATCCATCTCGCCGTGGCCGAGGCGGTCGCTGCGCGTGCGGGCGTGGCGGCCACCAACCTCAAGGTCGAGGTCCCTCCCCGCCCGGAGCTAGGCGATCTGGCGGTCGGGTGCTTCGGGATCGCCAAGGCGGCCGGCACCCACCCCGCCCAGGTGGCCAAGGAGCTCGCCGACGGCTTCACGCCGGGCGGTTTCATCGCGAGCGCCAACGCCGCGGGCCCGTTCGTCAACGTCCAGCTCGACCGCGCCGCCGCGTTCCGCTGGA
This sequence comes from Myxococcales bacterium, assembly GCA_043759315.1. Lineage (GTDB taxonomy): Bacteria > Myxococcota_A > Polyangia > Haliangiales > Haliangiaceae > JABFXX01. Next base: position 535 of record JAYVLW010000091.1, on the reverse strand, counting down.
TCGCCGACGCGTGCCTGCGCGGAACGCTCATTCCGAACCAGGTCGGCACCGGCAAGACGATCTGCATCGACTACTCGTCGCCGAACATCTCGAAGCACCTCGCCTACCACCACATCCGCGGCACCACCCTGGGCCGTGCGCTCGTGCACATCTTCCGCGCGCTCGGCTACACGGTCGTCGGCATCAACTTTCTCGGCGACTGGGGCACCACGCACGGCATGGTGATCGCGGCGTACGAGAAGTGGGGGGCCGACGAGCCGCTCGACGTCACCAAGCTCAACGACCTCTACACGCGGTTCCGCGCCGCGATGAAGGACAACCCCGCGGTCGAGCAAGAGGGCCGCGATGCGTTCAAGCGCCTCGAGGCTGGCGATCCGGAGGTGCGCGCGCTGTGGCAGCGGTTCCGCGACATCTCCTGGGCCGAGTTCGAGGAGGTCTACAAGATCCTCGGCATCAAGTTCGAAGAAGTGCGCGGCGAGGCCGCCTACGAGCCCGACATGCCCCGCGTGCTCGCGGAGCTCGCGCCGATGATCAC
>JAYVLW010000090.1:0-10404 GCA_043759315.1 Myxococcales bacterium | reverse complement strand
TTGCGCGAGCGTCTGGTGACCACCGGGCGCTGGAGCCAGACCCGCGCGCAGCTCGCCAACGATTCCGAGATCCTCGACGCACTCCTCGGCACGGGGGTGTCGATCCGCGGCGACGCCGACGAACTGGCCGGGCGCGGGATCGGCATCGGCCTGGTCCGCGAGACCGTGTCCAAGCTCGGCGGCGAGGTGAAGGTCGCCTCGATGCCAGGCCGCGGGACCACGTTCAGCTTGCGGCTTCCGCTCTCGACGGCGCTCGCCCAGGCAATGCTGTTCAAGGTCGGCGGCCAGGTCTACGCGATCCCGAACGTCCATGTCGTCGACACCACCATGGTCGAGCCCGGCGCAGTCGTCACGACCGTGCGCCACGAGCAGCTCCCCGTGCTGCGACTCGAGCACCTCCTCGGCAGCACCACATCGCTCGAGCGCCGCGCCGGCGTGGTGGTCTCGTTCGCGGGCAAGAGCCTGGTGTGCACCGTCGACAAGATCGTCGGGCCGCGCGAGATCATCATCAAGCCGCTCGGCCCGCTGCTCGCGCCACTCACGCTGTATGCCGGCGCCACGATCAGCGGTTCTGGCAAGGTTCAGCTCATCCTCGATCCCGCGCAGCTGGTACGCCGCGCTCATCCTGGTGCCCCCGGTGAAGCGATGGCGGCGGTCGACTCCGCGCCCGTCGTGCTCGCCGGGCGCGCGCTCGTCGTCGATGACTCGCGCGCGATCCGCGAGGCGATGACGAGCATGCTCGGCCGCGAGGGCTGGATCGTCGACGTCGCCGAGGATGGCGCGCGAGCGCTGCAGATGACGCGGCAGCTCCGCTACGACCTCGTGGTCACGGATCTCGAGATGCCGGAGCTCGGCGGCTTCGACCTGATCGCGCGCCTCCGCAAGGACGAGCGCTTCCGCACCACGCCGATCGTGATCATCACCTCGCGCGCGAACCCGGAACACCGTCGACGTGCCCGCGATCTCGGAGTCCGCGCGCTCGTCGCGAAGCCGATCACGCGCCGCAAGCTGCTCGAAGCACTCGCGGCGCGGTGATAGAGCGTCCGGCGCGTCCTAGCGTTTCGGTTTCTTGCCGCCGCTCTTGCCGCCGGCCTTGGCGCCGCGGTGCGAGACCCCGAGCCGCAGCTTGCCACCCGACGACGAGGCCCGCGCACCCTCGGTCCGCTCGCTGCCTCGGCCGCGTGGCTCGTTGCGATCGCCACGCCCGCGCACGGCGCGCTCGGCCTCGCGGCCTGCCTTCTTCCGCTGGACGATCCCGGCGCGTGGATTCGGTTCGAGCGTCGGCCGCTTCTTGTTGCTCTGCGCCGTCGCGAGCAGTGTGAAGTCGATCCGGCGCCGGATCACCGACACGTTGTTGATCTGGACCTTCACCTTGTCGCCGAGCTCGATCGAGCGCCCGGTCCGGTTGCCCGAGAGGCGCATGTGCACGGCGTCGTACGAGAACGGCTCGTCGCCGAGCGACTCGAGCTTGATCAGGCCCTCGACGTACGGCTCGTCGATCTCGACGAACGCGCCAAAGCTCGTCACCGCCGAGACGGTGCCCTCGAAGTCCTGGCCGACCTGGTCGCGCATCATGTACGCGCGGTACATCGAGACCGCCTCGCGCTCGGCCTCCATCGCACGGCGCTCGTGGCCGCTCGAGACGTGGGCCAGCTCGGTCAACGTCTCCACCGGCGGCGGAGGCTTCGTATAGCCGACGCCCGAGGGCTGACCGTCCTTGTGCAGGTGGCTCTTGAGGAGCCGGTGGACGAGGAGATCTGGATAGCGGCGGATCGGCGACGTGAAGTGGAGATAGTCGCCCGATGCGAGGCCGAAGTGGCCGATCGGCACGGTGTCCCACACGGCCTGCGTGAGCGTGCGAAGCACCAGCATCGACAGTGCTTGCGCGCCGGGCTTCTGCTCGATCTGATCGAGCACGGCCTTCATCCCGAGGGGCGTGACGGCGGCCTCGACGTCGACGATGATCCCGTACGCGCCGAGCAGCTCGGCGAGCTGCTTGACGCGATCCAGCTTGGGAGGCGCGTGCACGCGCCACACGCTCGGCACGTTGCGCTGCCGGAAGAACGTACCGACAGCCTCGTTGGCCGCGATCATGAACTCCTCGACGAGCTGGTACGCCTGCTTCACCGCCGGATCACCCTTGGCCTTGACGACATCGCGCACGAGGCGCGGATCGTCGGCGTCGAGGATGACCTTGGGCTCGGGTAGATCGAGCTCGAGGGCGCCGCGGGCCTGCCGCTTCGCACGCAGGAGCCGCGCGAGCGCGTTGAGCCGGGTCAGCTCCCCGATCCACGGGCGGTACTCCTCGCGGCGACCGCGGAAGTCCCCACCGAGCGCGGCGGCCACGCCGGGGTAGTCGAGCCGGCCCTTGCTGCGGATCACCGCGGCGGCATAGCCGATGTTCTCGACCTCGCCGTCGGGCTTGTAGTCGAGGCGCACGACCATGGCGCAACGATCGACCTGTGGGTTGAGCGAGCAGATCTGCGCGGAGAGCTGCTGCGGCAGCATCGGGATCACGCGATCCGGCAGGTACACCGAGACGCCGCGGATCGCGGCCTCCTTGTCGAGCGCGTCATCCCAGCGCACGTAGTGCGAGACATCGGCGACCGCGACCCACACACGCGGACCGCCGTGCGGGCCGTCCTCGATGCAGAGCGCATCGTCGAAGTCGCGCGCGGTCTCGGGATCGATCGTGGCAAACCGGCGATCGCGGAGATCGAGCCGATTCGCCAGGTCCTCGGGGCCCACTTCCTGTGGCGTGGCCTTGGCCTGCAGGAGCGCGTCGTCGGGGAACTCGAGCGGGATCATGGCGCACGCGAGGATCTTCTCGATCTCGGTGCGTGGATCCTCGGGATCGCCGAGGACCTTGAGCAGCTTGGCCGCGAGCTCGCGGCGCGCCGCATCGGGATAACGGGTGATCTCGACGACGATCGCGTCGCCGTCCTTACCGGTCGGCGCGTCATCCATGTGGACGCGCCCGAAGTCAGCGGCGATCCGCGGATCGTCCGGCTCGAGATACACGGCGCGACCCACGCGCCGCAGGATGCCGGTGAGCCGCGCACGACCGCGCGCGAGCACCTCGGTGACCCGACCTTCGGTGCCGCGTACGCCTGGCCAGGTATCGACGGCGACCCGGTCACCATCGAGCGAGAGGTTCCGGTACTTCGCCGGTACGAAGACGGTCTCGCCGCCTTCGATCGCGACGAAGCCATAGCCGGCGGGATGCACGGTGATGCGACCGATCGTGCGGTCGTCCTTGGGCGTCGGGCGGACCTCCCCGGTATCCGGATCGTAGGCCGGGACCACGCCAGCCGGCTTCGGCTGTGCCGGCGGCGGCACGGCGTGCTTGTGAGGCGCGGCGTGCTTGTGAGGCGCGGCGTGCTTCGGAGGTGAGGCGTGCTTCTGTGGCGCGGACTTGCTCCACGGTAGCGCGGTCGGGCGCTTCGCCGACTTCGCCGCGAGGGCAGCCCGCGGCTTGGGCCTCGGTGCCGGCGGCGCCTGAGTGACGAACGGCTCGTCGGGCGGATCGTATTCCTCACCGCGCTGATCGGGCTTGTGCTTCGCGGCGCGGCGATCCGCGGCGCGTCCCGAGGGGGCGAGTGCGAACGCCCCACCGGGGAGGACGAGCACGGAGCCTTCCTCCACCATCTGGACCATCAGGGTCCGGAGGCTGCCGTACTCGTGCTTGCGCGCACCGAGCTCGTCGGCGAGCGCGGTGAGCTTGATGCCCGGAGTGACCAGGCGGGACAGGCTTTCAATAACGGCCTGTCGATCGAACGTAGACATTGAGTTGTTCTTCCTTACTAACGAAATGCGTGAAGTTGTGCGTCGTCGCCGGTGACGTAGATGGTCCCGTCGCGGGCGATCGCGGGCGTCGTATCGACGTCGCCCGCGAGCGCGAGCAACCACAGGAGCGTGCCATCCGGCCCGATCGCGTAGAGATGTTCATCCTCGGCGCCGACGAGAATCGTGTTGTTGGTGGCGATGCCCGGCGCGGCGGAGATCTTGTCCGCGGCGGCAACGCGCCACCGCACCTTGCCATCGGGGGTGAGCGCGTAGAGCCGGCCATCGTGGCTACCCACGTAGATGGTGCCATCGGCGCCGAGCGCGGCACCGCCGCGGATATCGGCGCCGGTCAGGGTCTTCCACGCGACCTGACCGGCGGGGCTGATCGCGTAGAGCGCGTGGTCGTCGCTTCCGACGTAGATCGTGCCGTTCGCGGCGACGGTGGGCGGGGCATCGACATCGCCGCCGGTGCGAACCTCCCAGCGCTTCGTGCCGTCGGGCGCGACCGCGTAGAGCGCATCATCCTGGCAGCCGGCGTAGACCGTGCCGTCGGCGCCGAGCGCGGGTGTCGATGCGACGTGCTCCGGCGTGGCGAGCTTCCAGCGCAGCGTTCCGTCGGGCCACACGGCATGGATGCCGTCGCCGCCGACATAGATCGTTCCATCGGGACCGATCGTCGGGCCGCCGTCGACGTCGCAGCGCGATGACTCGGGGCCAAAGCCCTTCGGATCGCACGCGCCGAGCCGAAGCTTCCACGCGAGCGTACCGTCTGCCTTGATCGCGTAGAGGTGATCGTCGTCGGATCCGGCGTAGATCGTTCCGTCCTCCGCGATCGCGGGTGTGCTCCAGGAGCGATCGCCCATCACGAACTTCCACTTCTGCGCGCCATCGGGCCCGAACGCGTAGAGTCCGCCGTCGTGCGAGGTCGCGTAGATCGTCCCGTCGGGACCGATCGTCGGCGAGCCAGCGGCCACGCCCCCGAGGGGTCGTGACCACAGCTCCTTCGGGGCCTTCGCCGGCGCGGGGCCGCCGCGGCGACCACTGTGTCGCGCATCGCCTCCGAACATCGCGAACGGCGGCGACCCGGCGACCGGACCGGTGACGACCACCGCCGCGTCCACCGCGGCACTGCCGCTGCCGCCGATCGGGCGCGGATCGACGCAGACGCCGCGCTCGCAGATCCGGGGATCACGGCAATCGACATCCTTGCTGCAAGCCGATGCGGGGGACTGCTTGCCGCTACATGCGACTGCAACCGCCAACCACACCACCGACCCGTATCCAGAGAAGACGTTCACGAACCAGACGAACCAGACCTCAAACTTGGGTGCACCCTACCAGAGAAACGCCGCCTAGGCTTTAGGAAGATCATTCGAGAAGCGTTCCGCGAGCTTCTCGAAGTATCGGCGGGTCTCTTCGAGCACGACGGGGTCCTGATCCGGGTACATGCGGATGCCGTGCGCCCCGAACGGGTCCGTGGTCACCGGGCCGACCGGGAGGCCTCCAACGATGCCGGTTTGCTCGTGATAGAGCAGCGCGAGCACCTCTGCATGGTTCTCCGGTACCAGAAACGTGCGGCGGCCGAGATCCGGCTTGCCGTCTTTGAAACCGTCGACCAACTTGGCCATGTCCGACGTCGAAATTGTAGCGTCGCCGGGCAACGGGCGAAAGGTCCAAGTCCACCTGGGATCTAGACGACTCCCACAACAGCGGACATTGGGTGTAACGCTTGCTTCGTGCTCGAACTGTGGTTCGACTTTTCGTGTCCGTACGCCTATCTCGCCTCGCGACAGGCGTCACGATTTGGCGAGGTCGACTGGCGGCCGATGCTCCTGGGCGGCGTGTTCCGCGGGATCGGTGCGGGCGAGGGACCGATGGCGACGCTGTCTCCCCAGAAGGCCGCCCACAACCTGCACGACATGCGGCGGTGGGCCGACCATTTCGGGGTCCCGTTCCAGATGCCGACGGCGCACCCGATGCGGACGGTCCGCGCGCTGCGCACCCTGCTCGGCCTTCCGCGTGGGGCGTGGCCAGCCGCGATCCATGCGATCTACGCCGCATACTGGGAGCGCGCCGAGGACATCAGCCGTGCAGACGTCATCGCCGGCGCCCTCGGCGCTGCCGGTGTGAGCCCGGCCGACATCGCCTCCGCGCAGGCCACCGCCGACGACCCTGCCATCAAGGACGAGCTTCGCGCACGCACCGACGAGGCGATCGCCCTCGGGATCTTTGGCGCCCCAGCCTGGATCCTGCGTCGACCGACGGGGCCCGTGCTGTGCTGGGGGCAGGATCGGCTCGCGTGGGTCGAGGCAGTGCTCGCTGGCTGGGAGCCCGGGACGAGCGCACCGCCCGGTGGGCCGCGGCCGCTGCTGGAGTCGCCGCCCGCGACCCCCGGCGCCACCCTCGATGTGTACTTCGACGTGTCGAGCCCGTTCGCGTACCTCGGGCTGACGCAGTTGCCGGCGATCGCGTGCGCGACGGGCGTGACGCCGCGCTTGATCCCGATCCTCCTCGGCGGACTGTTCCGCGACATCGCGCAGGCCGAGGTGCCGTGGTTCGCGATGCCGCCGGTGAAGCAGCACTACATCGGTCTCGAGATGGCGCGATGGGCGCGATGGTGGGGTGAGCCCTTCGCGCAGCCGACGAAGTTCCCGCAGCGAACCGTCGCGGCGCAGCGGCTGTGCATCCTCGCCGCCGAGCGCGGCTGGAATCCGGGGGTGAAGCTCGCGATCGCGCTGTCGCGCGCGATGTGGGCCGAGCAGCGCGATCTCGAGGATCCCATGGTCCTGCGGACGGTGCTCGACGCGTGCGGTCTGCCGACGAGCTGGGTGGAGCGCACGAGGGAGCCCGAGCTCAAGGCGAAGCTCGTCGCGTCGACCACGACGGCGAAGGACGCCGGCGTGTTTGGCGTGCCGACCTTCGTGGTCAACGGCGAGCATCTGTTCTGGGGCCAGGATCGGCTCGAGCTCGTCACCAAGGCGCTCGCGGGGTGGCTGCCTCCGTGATCGATCTCGAACACATCCTGGTCCTCGTCTCCGCGGCTGGCTGCCTCGCGCTCGTGTACGCCGAGTACAGCGGCAACGACGCGCTGAGAACCGCGTCGAAGCTCGTCGCCTCGGGCGCGTTCGTCTCGCTCGGCGTCGCGCTGGTGCGCGCCATCCCCGACGGAACATCGCTGACCTACGCGAAGGTGATCCTCGTCGGGCTGGTGTTCGGCGCGATCGGTGACATCGCGTTACTCGGCCGCAGCTCGCGCGCGTTTCTCGGCGGGCTCGTCGCGTTCCTCATCGGGCACCTCGCCTACGTCGCGGCCGCCGGTGTCCTCGTATCCCCGGGCGCGTGGCTCGGCGGCGACGGCGCGCTGGCCCTCGCCGCGATCCCGGTGCTCGGCGGTGGCATCGCGCTCCGCTGGCTGTGGCCGAAGCTCGGCAGCATGCGCGTGCCGGTGATCGTCTACGTGCTGGCGATCGTCACGATGGTGGTTGCTGCACTCGCGGTGTGGCGCAGCCACGCCCTACCGAACCCGCAGCGGAGTTGGCTGCTGATCGGCGCGGTGCTGTTCTTCATCTCGGACATCGCTGTCGCCCGAGACAAGTTCGTGGCGAAGGGCTTCGCCAACCGCGTGTGGGGTCTCCCCGCGTATTTCGCGGGGCAGTTGATGATCGCGTGGTCGCTGGCGGGACTGTGACTACTTCTTCTTGCCGCGGTTCTGACGGCGCTTCTTGTTGCGACCGAGGCCGCGCTTGTGGGCCGCCTTCTTCTTCGACTTCATCTTCCGGCCCTTGAGCCGGCGGACGAGCTTGAACTTCGGGCGATTCTTGACCTTGCTCTTTGTACGACGACCGGGGGCCATCCGGGGGTTATCGGGCAAGGCCGGCGTTCGCGCAAGCCCGCGCGATCAAAGAGATCGCGCTCCGTAACCGAACCGAGCCATTAGGCGTATACCCGATGTCGGTCGAAATGGCCGATCCCAAGGAGCTCATGGCGAGGTACTGCGACGGCGATGCGAGCGCGTTCCGCGAGCTCTACGCCGCCGTGTCGCCGAAGCTCTATGGCTACCTGGTGAAGATGGCGCGCTCGCGGGCACTGGCCGACGATCTGCTCCAGCAGACGTTCCTCAAGGTCCACCGCGCACGCGCCGCCTACGTGCGCGGCGCCGATCCGTTGCCGTGGATCTACTCGATCGCGCACCGCACGTTCATCGACGAGGTCCGCAAGGGCAAGCGCGCGAAGGTCAACGTCGGCGATGGCGATGACCTCCCCGAGATCGCTGCCGATCTCCGCGGTGACTCCATCGCCGCGAAGGACGAGCCCCGGGTGGATCCCGAGCTGCTCGCGAGCACGCTCGATGCACTCGCCGGGCTGCCGGAGCAACAACGCGAGGCCGTGGTGCTGACGAAGCTCGAAGGAAAGAGCGTCGCCGAGGCCGCGGAGATCGCGGGAACCAGCGTCGGCGCGATGAAGGTCCGCGCACATCGCGGCTACGAGGCGCTGCGCAAGCTCCTGGGTGGCCGCACCGCGACGAAGGAGGCGTCATGACCGACGACGACCTCGCGATGCCGACGTTCACACCGCCGCCGCTCGGCGCGACGCTCGAGGCAGAGCTCGGCGGGATCAAGCCTGTCGCCATGCGCAACCCGCTCCGCCAGCTGGCGATCCTGGTCGGTGCATCGCTGATCTATGGAGCGGGCGTGCTCGCGCTCGTGTCCACGCGGGCTGACATGGGCGAGCTCCCGATCGCGTGGATGGTCGGCGGTGGGGTCGCGTGGGCGCTCGGCTTCGTGGTTCCGCTCTACCTCGCCGTCATGCCCGCCGGAGGCTCGATGATGCCCCGCCGCGGGTTGGCCGCGAGCGCCGCAGTCACTGTCGCCGTGCTGTTCGTCGTGATGGGGATGACGATCCACCCGCAAGGTCCATCGAGCGTCCAGTACCACGCGGCGCGGTTCGTCTACGGGCATCCCTGTCTCGAGCTCGGGCTCGCGACCGCCCTCGTCCCGGTGATTCTCGGAGCCGTGTTCCTGCGCGGCGCCCTGCCGGTCGGGTCACGCTGGATCGCGGCGGCGCTCGGCGCGGGCGGCGGCAGCCTCGGCGGTCTCGTCCTGCACTTCCATTGCCGGATCACCGATCCGCTGCACACCGGTCTGATCCACGCGGGTGTGGTCACCGTCGCGGCCCTGCTCGCGGCAGCGCTGGTTCCCCGCGCGACCGACGTGCGCTAAAAGCGCGGCATGCGCACAACCCACCTGGTCTCGATCCTCGCCCTCGGCCTCGCGCTCGCGGCGTGCTCCTCGAAGGCGCCGCCGCAGGCCACCGGCCCAGCATCGACAGGCCCGCTCACCGAGGAGCAGTTCAAGGCGCTGCACGCGCTCCCGACGCCGGATCCCAGGGACCTGAAGGGTTCGGTGATCGACCTCAAGGGCACGAAGGCGTACCTCAGCCTGCCCGCCGGTACCGGACCGTTCCCCGCGATCGTCGTGATCCACGAGTGGTGGGGCCTCAACGGCAACGTCGAGCACTGGGCCGACCGCCTCGCGAGCGCGGGCTGGGCGGCGCTCGCGGTCGATCTGTACAGCGGCACCGTGGCCACGAACCGCGACGAGGCGATGGCCGCGATGAAGGCTGTCGACGACACCAAGGCCGCCGCGGTGATCCGCGCGGGCATCGACTTCGTCGGCACCGATCCGCGGATCAAGGCCACGAAGAAGGCGGTGATCGGCTGGTGCTTCGGTGGCGGCTGGTCGCTCCAGGCCGCGCTCACCAACCCGGATCTGGACGGCGCGATCATCTACTACGGTCAGCTCGAGCTCGATCCGGCGAAGCTCGGCGCCATCAAGGCGAAGGTGCTCGGGGTGTTCGGCAAGAAGGACAAGGGCATCCCGCCGGAGAAGGTCGCGGAGTTCGAGGCGGCGTTGAAGCAAGCGGGCGTGTCCGGGGAGATCCACGAGTACGACGCCGAGCACGCGTTCGCGAACCCCTCGAACCCCGTGTATGACCAGGCATCCGCCGCCGACGCGTGGCAGCACGTGATGGCCTTCCTCGCCAAGCTGCGCACGTAGAGCGGCGGATCCCTCTGGGACGCAGGAGCGAACGGAGCACGCTTGCCGAGCGCCGTCGGAACGATCACACGCCGCGGGCCGTGGACGCCCACGCCACGGAGGTCGGTGTACGCTCGTCCGCCGTGACAGGTGTCGTTCTCTCCTGCGAGCACGCTTCGTGGCAGTCGCCGCCCGGCGTCGACCTCGGCGTCCACGAGCTCGTCCTCGCGTCCCAGGCCGGATGGGATCACGGCGCCTTCGAGATCGTCGAGCAGCTCGGCGAGTCGCTCGGCCTTCCCGTGCACGCCGGTGCGTTCACCCGGATGTTCGTGGATCTCAACCGACCGGCGGACCACGCCGACGTGGTTCCGCGCGTCAGCTACGGCGCGGTCGTTCCGGGCAACGCGCACCTGACGCCCGGTGACCGCGCGCAGCGCATCGCACTGTTCCACGCGCCGTACTGGGAGGCCGTGCGTCGCGAGGTCGCCGCGCGCCTCCACGATCGCGGCGCGTGTCTGCACTTCTCCTCGCACAGCTTCGATCCGTCGCTCGATGCCGCGCACCGGACCTACGAGGTCGGCGT
>JAYVLW010000089.1:0-6609 GCA_043759315.1 Myxococcales bacterium | reverse complement strand
GGTGACCGCGGCAGGTCGTAGTTGACGACCGCCGGGAGCCCCGTGATGTCGAGCCCACGCGATGCCAGGTCCGTGGCGACGAGGACGTGGACGCGCGAGGCGCGGAACATGTCGAGCGCCTTGGTGCGTGCGCCCTGGCTCATCTGACCGCTGAGGGCGATCGCGTTGATCCCCGCGGCGCACAGCTTCGCCGCGACATGGTCGGTCGCGTGCGTCGTCGCCACGAACACCAGGACACGCTCCCACTGCTCCGTCTCGAGCAGGTGGCGCAGCAGCTGCGTGCGACGCGAGGCATCGACCTCGATCGCGCGCTGCATGATCGAGGGGACCATCGTGGCTGGCTCGTCGACCTCGATGCGCACCGGCGCTCGCATCAACCGCTTCTCGAGCTGCTTGAGCGCGGGCGAGAACGTCGCCGAGAACAGCAGCGTCTGGCGACTGGCCGGGAGGAGCTCCACGATGCGCGCCAGCTCGTCGCTGAAGTTGTTGTCCATGAGCCGGTCCGCCTCGTCGAGGACGAGCTGGGTGACCCCTCCAAGGGAGAGCGCATTCTTGGCGACGAGATCGAGAAGGCGCCCGGGCGTCGCGACGACGATATCCGCACCACCGCGGAGCTCCATCATCTGCGGATTGATCGAGACGCCGCCGAGCACGACGACCGTCTTCGGCCGCTGCGGCAGGTGGGTGCGAAGCGCCGCGATGACGTCGAGCGTCTGCTTCGCGAGCTCGCGCGTCGGGACGAGGATCAGCGCCGTCACCCTGCGCGGCACGGCGAGCGGCCCGAGCATCTGCAGGATCGGGAGCACGAACGCGGCGGTCTTGCCGGTGCCCGTGCTCGCCTTCGCCCAGACGTCGCGGCCCGCGAGGACCTCGGGGATGACGGCCGCCTGGATCGGCGTCGGCTCCTGGTAGCCCTGATCGGCGACCGCGCGCAGGAGGGGAGCGGACAGGCCGAGGAACGTCAACGACACGGCGCACTCTACTCGCCAGAGCACCGACACGCGAGATACCGTGATCCTGCTCCCGCGCACCTCGCCCGATGTACACTCGGAGCGATGGGTTCAAAGGCGCTTGCCCTGATCGCGCTGATCGCGGGTTGCGTGGAGCCGGATCTCATTCCCTGCGGAGCGGTCGTCTGCGTCCAGGGTCCGCAGGTGTGCAACGAGGACGACCCCGATCATCCCGTGTGCGAACCACCGCACAACTGCGGCGACCGGATCACGGGGTATCGCGAGCAGTGCGACGGAGACAATCTCGCTGGCCAGACCTGCACGTCGCAGGGCTTCTATGCTGGCGCGCTCGGGTGCACGTCGACCTGCGAGCTCGACCTGGCGGGCTGCAGCGGCCGCTGCGGCGATGGGATCGTTCAGGCCTCGGAGGGCGAGCTCTGTGACGGGCCGTTCGGGGGCTCCTGCTTCGATCGAGGATTCGACGACGGCGTCCTGGGTTGCTCCGCATGTCAGCCGACGACACCACCGTGTGGTCGGTATGGGTGGCGGCGGTTGGTCGCGCTGGACACCCCGATCGCGCTCGCCGCGGCAGGCGGGTACCTCGCCGTGATCGATTCGGTGGGGGCCGGACCGCCACGAGCACGCCTGCTGCGCGAAGATCAACCGACCGCGCTTCCGGCGCCGGATTCGAGCTACTCCGCCCTCGCATCGGTCCTCGGAGCGCAAGGGCCGGTGGGGAGTCTGCTGTTCGTCGGTCGCGCCCGCATCGACCGCTGGGACAGCTCGACAGCGCAATGGACGACCGTGCCGCTTCCTCCGTACGGTGCCTTCGCAGCGCGACCGCTGGATGCATATGCGACCGAGGTCGGCGGCGTCCTGGAGATCTGGGTGTTCCTCGAGATCGAGGTCGCGCACTTCCAGGCGGGAACGTGGACGTCGGTGTCGGCTCCGGTCTTCGGGTCTGGCCGCTTCGCTCCTGCGGCGCGGGCCCTGCCGCCCGTGATGTTCGATACCACCATCGCCCAATGGAATCCCACCGCCGGCACGTTCGAATCCCGCCAGTGCATCGGCGAGTCGAACAGTGAGTTCGTTGCCGTCGACCGCCAGGATCGGCTGTGGCAACACAGTGGATCCTTCATCCAGGTGTGCAAACCGACGGACCTGTCCTTCTATGGCGTGGCGTCGACCCAGAGCGCGTCAGTGCTGATCGCTCCCGGAGATCTCGACACCATGGTGGTGCTCAGCGACGGAGCGTATCGCCGGCTCTACTCGGCGGAGGTCAATCTCGCGACCGGAACCCAGGGAGCGATCCCGGCGCCGAGCAACGCCACCTTCCTCGTCACCGATGGCGCCCGACCGTACATCGCGATTCCGGGAGATGCGATCCGGACGTTGACGACGGGCGGGTGGGGCGGGAGCGTCCCCCCGACCAGAGCGATCGGCCGCCGGATCAGTGCGCTGCACACGGATGAGGTGGTCGCGATCATCGGGCAGGCGCTACCGGCCACAAGTGCGCTGTTCGCACGCCTCGATGGCTCGTGGCGCGACGAGGCTCCAGATGTGCTCGACGTGCGAACCTCGCTCGGGGGCGGGTTCTCCCGGCTCACGCTCGACCTCACGGGTCAGCTGTTCGAGGACGGGTTCCTTGCCTCGATCGATGATCCACTCGCGACGTTCACGGCGATCTGGACGCGGGGCTCGGCCACATCTGCCGAGCTCGATGCGGCGGCCGTCGGTCCCGGTGTGTTCGCGAGACGAGAGTTCGGCGTGTGGCTCACCGAGCCCCTCGGGTTCTCCCTCCGGCAGCTCCTCGGTTCCGAGGTCGGCGATCTCCACGCGATCGCGACCGACACCTGGCTGTACCGCTACGATGGCACCGCCTGGTCGCGCGCGATCGACCTCGGGGTCGTCCCGACCGCGGCGTGGCGGTCGCCGTCAGGGACGACCTGGGTCGTGGCCGCCAACCAGATCATCCGGGTCCAGCTCCAGGCCACCACGCCTCTCGACGTCACGAAGTTTCCAGGGAGCACGCTGCTCTCGATCGACGGCCTCTCGGATACCGAGATCATCGTCGGGGGCGCCGTCGATGACGACGCGAGCTTCTCGGGGCTGCTCCGCTACAACGGGCAGCTGTGGTACGAGGTTCGAGCCCCCGAGTACGTCGGCAGGATCGAAGGCGTCGCCATCGCGCGAACCGCGGTCTACGCGCTCACCTCCGATCGGGACGACCCGACACGCGTGCGCGTCCTCAGCTGGATGCGGACTCCGTGAGCGACCGTTCGTTCACCTGATCGCTGGTGCCGCGCACGTTCATGCGTGGGCTCGGACCGGCGTCCGTGTAAAGCTCCCTGGATGAGATCGAAGCTCGTGTTCGCCTCGATGGCCACGGTCGCGGTGCTCGCCTCGAGCGTGACCGCCGGGGGCCCCAAGGGCGAGACGCCCACGGCGAAGCCGAAACCGAAACCGAACCCGCAGCCAGCCCCACCGGTGGAGCCGCCACCACAGGAGCGGTTCGAGCGCGACATGGTGCTGCGCATGCACATGCACCAGAGCTTCGACCTCGTCCGTGCGATCGAACGGCTGTTGATCCGCGGCAAGCTCGAGGACGCGGCGCGGCTGGCGACCGCGATCTCCGAGGTCCCCGACGCGCCGGCCCACGGCCCGTGGGCGGCGCAGTCCGTGCTGGTTCGGGATCGCGCTGCTGCCGTCGCGCGCGCGCCAACCGTCGATCAGGCATGCCGGGCCGAGGCGAAGCTCGCAGCGGCGTGCGGTGGGTGCCACGTCGAATCCAAGGTCGCGCCAGAGTTTCGTCAGTACCCGCCCGCCCCGGCGGACAACGGCACGATTCCCGGGCGGATGATGCGCCACCGCTGGGCGGCAGATCGGCTGTGGGAAGGCATCATCGGTGGGGCGGACGAGCCGTGGCAGGCGGGGCTCGACGTACTTGCGGCGGCGCCGCTGGACTGGGGCGATCGCAACAAGGAGCGCGAGACGCTCGCGCGCGATCTGCAGCGTCTGGCCACCACCGCTCGCAAGCAGAAGGCCGAGTCGCTCGATAGCCGCGCGACGGCGTATGGCGAGATGCTCTCGACCTGCGCGGCGTGCCACACGCTGAAGCCGACGCAGCCACCACCCCCCAAGAAATAGGGAGAAGGATCCAGCCGATGCCGAAGTTCGACCAGCGGACCGCCGAATGTCACGTCTTCACGTTCAAGGAAGGCGCACTGTCCGCGCTGGCACATGACCTCGAGATCGGCGTCGGTCGGTTCACGATCGACGTCACGGACGAGCTCGCGGTCGATGCGAGGTTCGAGGTTGGCTCGCTGACCGTGCTCCACGCGATCAAGGATGGGCGGCCCCACGCGATGGCCGACGGCGACAAGCGAAAGATCGAGCGGAACATCGCCGACGATGTCCTCGACGCGCGCCGCTACCCGGAGATCCGCTTCCGCGCCGCGAAGGCGGCTCCCGCCGGCGATGGCTTCGTGCTCGCCGGAGAGCTGTCGCTCCACGGCAAGACCCGACCGCTCGAGATCAAGACCCGGCTCGCGAACGGCACGCAGATCGCCGAGGTCACGCTCCACCAGCCCGACTTCGGCATCAAGCCGTTCTCGGCGATGCTCGGGACCCTGAAGATCAAGCCGGACGTCAAGGTCCGGCTGTCGCTCGCCTGGCCTCCCGCCGTGTAAGAGGCGCGAGACGGTCGCCCCGGGCGTGTAGGTCCACCGCGCCTGTATGGAACCCGCACTGTGGTGAGAACGGCCGTTGACCGCGGCAGCCGATTCGCGGGTTTGCGGCCCGACGTGTGCCTGGCTCGACCATTGCCTTTGAAGGCTGCAGGGTGGACGCGGTGTCAGGTGATCTGACGCGCGGTGTTCGCCCGTGTCTTCAACGGAGGTTCCGATGCTGCGTAGCTCCCTTGTCTTGGCTTGCCTGTCTTCTCTGACCGTCGTCGCCAGCGCCCAGCCGGCGGATCCAGCTCCTGCTCCTGCCACCTCGACCGTTGCACCCGCAGCGGCACCCGCACCCGCGGAATCGAGTGGCGGAGCGACGTTCCGCAACGGCTTCTCGCTCTCCGCCGGCCAGGAGTTCGGAACCACCACGGCGATGCAGAGCTTCTCGGGGCAGCTGTTCGGCCTCGACTGGCGCATCGGCGCGCAGATCAACAAGTCGTTTGGCGTGTATCTGGACTCGCATCTCTCGTTCGGCACGGTCGGTCCGGAGAAGGGCTCCGGCGGCGGCGTCACCGGCAACTTCGCGAGTGCGCTCATGGGTGAGTACACGCTGCCGATGCGCCTCTTCGTCGGCGCGGGTGGCGGATACGGTGTGCTGAACAATCCCAATGGCCCGCTGCTCGCCGCGCGCGTCGGGTACTACCCGTTCGCGAAGACCTCCGAGGGCAAGTCGCGGCGCTTGAACGTCGCGATCGATTCACGCTTCTACATGGTCGGTGACCCCTACGGGACGGTCACGCAGATCTCGCTGTCGCTCGGCTACGACCGGTTCTGATGCGCACGCTCGCGCTCGCGATGGTCCTGTGCTCCGGTTCGGCCGCGTTCGCCGAGTCGGAGCACTACGAACAGATCCGCGCCGACGGCGGCCTCACCGCGTCGTCCGTCGGCGTGAGCGACCGCAACGGCGCCGGCATGGTCGTCGAGATCAAGGGGATGGTTCACGACAACCTCGCGATCGGCGGTCGCGTCGAGGTCGCGATGATGTTCGGAGGACACCTCGGCCGGGATGCGTTGCCGCTGAACATCGCGATGGCGGCGTGCGGGTTGCTCGAGGCCGAGGTCTACGGCGGGTCGGGACGGGTCCGACCGTTCATCGGGCTCGGCGTGGGCGGCTACACGATCGGATCGCAGACGATCGAGAACGGGCCGAACACGACGGGCATCCACAGCGCGATCGGCCGCTACCTCGGCATCGCGCCGCAGCTCGGCGTCGACCTCGGGCGCGTGCGGCTCGCCGCCACGTACAACGCGCTCCTCGGCGCGAGCCTCGAAGTTCACGACATGGTCGGCACCGTCATGCAGACCTCGCGCGTCTCGCAGAACTACCTGTCCCTCGAGCTGTCGTTCCAGTTCGCCGGGGGACGCAAGCGACGGTGACGACGCCCTACTTGAGCTTGACCCACGGCGTCAGCTGGCTGGCATCGGGAGCGGGCTCGTTCGTCGCTCCGCTGCCTGCGTTCGAGCCCGAGCCCGAGCCCGAGCCAGCACCCGGAGCGCGCGCTGGCCGGGTCTTCTCGAACAGCTGGTTCTCGTCCACCGTCGACGAGGTCCCGAGCGTGACGCTGTGCGAGCTCGAGAACGCCTCGCCGACCAGCGCCGCGGCGAACGCGGCGATCGTCTCCGCCTTGCGCTCCTTCTTCGTCATTCCCTTGCGGTGCTCGGGCCCCGCCGTCTCGTGCGACCGATCGAGCACCGCATCACGCTTCTCCGGATCGGATGGGAGCTCCGAGAGCTTCGGGATCACGGCCGGCCGACTGTTGCCATCGAGGACACCGCCCACGCAGCCGAACACCGCCAGCAGCAGGACCAGCAAGACGAGGAGGCGCGGCACGGTGCGAGCGTAGCGTACGGGCCCCATACCGTCAGCGAAGATCGGCGGCCCTGGCTCCGAGAGCCCGTCCAGCACGAGACGCGATCCCGTTCGT
>JAYVLW010000088.1:0-7442 GCA_043759315.1 Myxococcales bacterium | reverse complement strand
GATGATGTGGCCGAGGTTGCCGGCGTCCATCATCAGCACCTTGCGCTGCGTGCCCTGGGCGACGATGCCGACCAGGCGAAGGTCCGTGTAGCTGTAGTTCGACGCGACCATCTGCTCTTCGCGCTGGCACTTCTTCGTGATGTCGAGCGGCTTGGCGTCGTTGGTAGGACCGACGATGCCCTGGTTGAGCACGAACGACTGGAACGGATCACGGTTGTTCTGGTCGACGGCGAAGTCGCGCTCCTTGAACGCGTGGCGAATCCCCTTCTTCTCGTCGGGATCGAGCACGCGATCCTCGACGCGAACGCGCGGGGCGATCTGCGGCGGGGCCTTTCCGGGCTTCGCGCCGGGCTTGGCGCCGGGTGCTCCGCCCTTCGGCGGCGGCGGCGGCGGATCGTCCTCGCCACACGCGGGCGTGGCGAGCAGGAGTGCGAACGGAAGCAGGTAGCGCATGTTCATCACATGCCTCCCTTCAGCTTGGCGCCGCCGGCAGGCGTCTTCGCCTCGTCGACACCGGTTGCGTTGCGGTCGACCTTGTCACCCTTGTCGAGCGCATCCTCGACGCGCGCCTTCGCACCCGCCGGAGTTCCCGCACCGGGCATCGGCGGTGTCGCCGGTTGGCCGGGCTGCGGCGCCGTGCCGGAAGCACCGGGCTTGACCGGCGCGACCTCCGCCTTGTCCTCCTGACGGAACGTGACGGCGACGAACTTCGCGGTCAGCGCGATCTCGCGGTTGCGCACCACGGGCTGGATCAGCTGGAGGTTCTCGATCGAGATGACGCGCTCGCGCTCCTCGACGCCGCTATCGGAGGTGGTCAGGACGCCGCGCTGGATCAGCGACGCGAAGAACCGCTTGATCAGCATGAACGTGCCGGTGACCTCGATCTCGACGGGAACGCGCACGAACGTCTCGACCGGCGTCTCCGGCAGCTTGCGCCACTTGTTGATCTCGACGCCCGACTCCGTGACCTTGCGCTCGAGCGTCTCGAAGAACGCCGGCACCTCGGCCTCGGTGGGCAGCGCCTTCTGGTTCTCGGTGATGATCTGCGTGAGCTCCTTCATCCGCGACTTGAGCTCTTCGTACTTCGGGATGTCGTCGGCGAGCTTCTTGTTGAGCTGCGCCTTCGCCTGGTTGTCGGCCTCGGCCGCATCGAGATCGCGGTTCAGGCTCTTCCAGGCGAACTGCCAGTACAGCAGGCCGCCGAGCAGGCCGATCACCACGAACACGAGCGCCTTCTTCTGGGCCGGGAGGCGCCCGAAGTCGGCCATCATGCCGCCACTCGCAGCCGCCATTAGTAGGCCACCCTTCCGGTGATGGTGAACTTGTAGTACTGGAGCCCGCTCTCCTTGTCGAACATGCGTTCGCCGCCCGCGGGCGTGACATCCATGAAGTAGACCGAGGCTGCCAGCCGCTTCGAGAGCTGGGTGACGTCCGACTCCGACTGCGCGCCGCCATCGAGCCGGAACACGCCGGCCGCGTCGATGAACGACGTCATCCAGACATGCGCCGGATCCCAATCGGGTTGGAACCGCTTGTTCGGATCGCTATCGGCCGTGCTCCCTGCGAGCTTCGCCATCGCCTCGGTCATCGTCGGGCCCTCCTTGGTGAGGACCTTGCCGAGCTCGTGCAACACGTGCGCGGGAACGACCTTCGTGGCGAGCAGTCGGTTGATCGACTCGGCGCGCTTCTTCGACTCTTCCTCGGCCTTCTTCAGCTCCGCGTAGCCCTGCAGCGCCTTGTTCTTCTCGTTGATCTGCTGCTGCAGCTGACCGTTCGCATCCTGCACCTCGTGGAGGCGGGTGCGCTTCGGCATGTCGAGGACGAAGAAGACGCCAGCCGCGGCGACGCCGAGCGCGACCACGCCGACCAGCGCTTGCTTGAGCGACGGATCCGACGGTGACGAGCTCGAGAAGCTGAGCTTCTTCGGCTTCTTTTGCGGTAGGAGGTTTACTCTGATCATGGGGCTACTTGTCTCCCGCCGCGCGCATGGCGAGGCCGACGCCGATCAACGCCTCCGGTGAGTGCGCCCCGAGGTACACCCGATCCAGGGTAGCGTCGATCTCGACGCGACGCCATGCATCCGCGACTTCGAGCGGCAGGCGCGACCGACGCTCGATGGCGCGGTGCAGCGAGCCGACCTTCGCACTACCGCCGGCGAGCACGATGCGCGTGACGTTCGCATCCGCGGTCGTGGCGAGGAAGAAGTCCAGCGAGCGCTGGAACTCTCCCGCGATGACCTCGGAGACGCCGTCCATCACCTTGATGACTTCCTGCGGAACGACACCGTCGTCCGTCTGGTTGCCACCGACCTTGTAGGCCTCGGCCTCATCGGCGGCGATGCCGAGCTGCTTCTGGATCTCCTCGGTGAACGCGTTGCCACCGATGGTCACGTCGCGCGTGAACAGCGAGACACCGCTGCGCACGATGTTGATGTTCGAGATCGCCGCGCCGATGTTGATCAGCACCACGGTCTCTCGCGGATCGAGCGGATAGTTCGCCTCGAAGCCGTTCTGGCTCGCGAACGCGGCGACGTCGACGACCTGTGGGATCAACGACGCGTCGCGCACGCACTGGATGTAGTCGGCGACGACTTCCTTCTTCGCGGCGACGAGCAACAGCTCCGTCTGACCGCTCGAGTTCGCCGGGTTCGTGACGTGATAGTCGATCTCGACATCGTCACGACCGAACGGAATGTGATGTTCCGCTTCGGTGCGAATGTTCATCGCGAGCTGCTCGCTCGACATCTGCGGCACGCTGATCTTCTTGATGATCACGGAGTGACCCGCGATCGCGATCGCGACGTCCTTCGTCTTCAACTTCAGTCGCGCCCACAGTTGCCTGACGGCATCTGCGACCGCGCCCTGATCCATGATCGTCCCGTCGACGATCGTCTGCGGAACCAGTGGCTGCATCCCGAAGGCTTGCAGTGCCCAGCCGGACCCCTTTTTGCGCAGCTGCACCACCTTGATGCTGCTGGATCCGATATCGAGCCCTATGCACTGTTTGGCCATGTAACTCCGCCGTTCACTTGCTGCCTCGCAAAGCTCGGCAAACAAATTTTAGGGCGATCCGGGTAAATCTCCAAAAACAGTCTTCGCTTCGATAAGTCAGCTGATCCCGTACTCCTTCATTTTGTAGAGCAACGCGCGGTGGCTGATCTCGAGGAGCTTGGCAGCATTCGTGCGGTTTCCCTGGGTTACGCCCAGGGCGCGGGCGATCAGGCTCGCTTCCAGCTCCCTGGTCGCCTTCTTGATCGAGAGCGCCGACAGGGCGGTGTCGGCAGGTGGTGCTGCCGCACGCACGTTCATCACGGTCCCGAGGAACGTCAGATCGATGACCGGCCCGTCGGAGAGCACGAGCGCGCGCTCGAGCACGTTCTCGAGCTCGCGCACGTTGCCGGCCCACGGCTGTTGCGCCAGCGCCTCGAGCGCGTCCTCGGACAGCTCGACGCCGGCGCGCCCGTGGCGGAGCGCGTGGCGAGCGACGAAGAACTTCGCGAGCTGCCCGATATCCTCGGGACGATCGCGCAGCGGAGGAATCGCGATCGGCACGACGTTCAACCGGTAATAGAGATCCTCGCGGAATCGCCCTGCCGCGACCTCGGCCAGCAGATCACGTAGCGTCGCGGCGATCAGGCGAACGTCGACCTTGATCGAGGCGGAGCTGCCGACCGGTCGGATCTCGCCCTCTTGTAGAACGCGCAACAGCTTGCTCTGGAGCGCCATCGGCATCTCGCCGATCTCGTCGAGAAACAGCGTGCCACCGTCGGCGTCCTCGAACAGCCCCAGCTTGTCGCGCGAGGCATCGGTGAACGCGCCCTTGACGTGACCGAACAGCTCGCTCTCGAGGAGCGTGGCGGGGATCGCCGCACAGTTGACCGCCACGAACCGGCGCGCGCGGCGCGGGCTCGCATCGTGGATCGCGCGCGCGACCAGCTCCTTGCCCGTGCCGCTGTCGCCGAGGATCAGCACCGTGGTCTTCGGGATCGCGATCCGCTCGATCACCGCGCGTAGCTCCTGCATCGCGGCGCCGTCGCCGATCAGGGTGCTCGTCGCCGGCCCCATCGTCGGGACCTTCCGCACCACACCCGCCACGTGCCGCAGGGCGAGCGACACCCCGAGCTCGTCGAGCGGCTCCGCGACCACATCATCGACGCCCGCCGCGAGCAGCGCGTCCGATGCCCCGACGTCGCGCACCCGCAGCACCGCGATCACCGGCGGCGTGCGCCCGTTCGCGACGCCGACCAGCTGCGCCGCGAGGTCGCCCGACGCGATCACCGCATCGCACTCGTTCGCCTCGAGGTAGGGCGCGACCCCGTCGATGTCCGACATCGCGGCGACCTGCTTACCGGCGCGATCCAGCATCAGGTGAAGTGCGCGCCGGGCATCGTCGTCGGGCCCGAGGAGCAACACCCGCTGAACCGACGTCGTTGCGGCGATCCCGCTCGTCACCAGGGATCCAAGGTAGCACGCTCGTCTGGAGACACTCGTTGACGTCACGCCAACCGGGTTGGCGGTGCGCGTCCGACAACGCCGCGCAATCGCTCACGCCCCCGTTGGCGAGCAACTTGCTCGTCGATCGTCGGATGCGCCGGCTGCTCCCTCTGGTGTTGATGGCGGCCTGCACGAGCTCTGCAGGACCCGGACTCGGCGGATCGAGCCGCACCGAGAAGATGGAAATCCCGCTCGGTGGCACTAACCAGATCGACGTGCTGTTCGTGCTTGATGACTCGCCGGCGGTGGCAGCGAACACCACACGCGTCGCTGCCCACCTCGACGCGTTCGCCGACGTGATGGCCACGCTCCCCGGCGGTGTGCCCGACCTCCACGTCGGCGTGATCTCCACCGATGTCGGCACCGCAGGTGGCGATGGTAGCGCTCCCCACGCGGCGATCGGCACCGGGGGGCAGGGCGGCTGCGCGGGGACCGGCAAGGCCGGCAATCTCCAGGTCAACGGTGCAACCATCACGGACACGTACCTGTCCGATGCGCCGTTCGAGACCGGCCGGCAGAGGAACTACACCGGCGACATGAAGATCGTGCTGCGCCAGATGGCGTACGTCGGTGCCGGTGGCTGCGCCTACACGCGTCCCCTCGAAGCGACTCGGCGCGCGCTCGCGCAGAACCCCGCGAACGCCGGCTTCCTGCGCGACAAGGCGTACCTCGTCGTGGTGCATATCGCCGCCGCGGACGATTGTTCGTTCGGCGCTTCGTCGTTTCTCGACGGCGCGACGACCACCGACACGTCGCGCTGCCAGATGACCAGTCTCGTCGAGACCTCGGCATTCGCGGCACATCTCAAGGCGCTGAAAGCCGATCCGAGCAACGTGCTCGTCATCGAGGTGACCGCAGGCGAGGCGCGCCGGCTCCACGGGTTCGCCGGCGCGTTCCCGAATCGCAGCACCGAGACCACGCTCGGCGATAGCGACCCAGCACAGGCGTTCGCGATGATCGCGCAGCTGCAGAAGACCACCCTCGGCGTCGCGTGCTGGTCGTCGCCGCTCGCCGATCTCGACGCCGTCGCGCCCGGCCTGCAGACCGAGTGCACGGCGGAGCTGCGCGCGACCGAGACCCTCGCGATGGCGCGCTGCGCGCCCGGGTCGAGCACGCCTTGCTACCAGATCGTCGAAGCCGAGCAGGCCTGCCTCGAAAGCGGCCTATCGGTGAAGGTCGAGCACGTCGAAGGCTATCGCGGACCGGGAGCGACCGCGGTCATCGAGTGTCTCGTGGAGGCATCCCCGTGAAGCGCAACGCCGCCGGTCTCGCATCGCTGCTCGCGCTCGGCGCCTGCACCACCGACGAGCCCGAGCCCGCCGGAGATCCGATCGTCAGCCACGTGGCAACCGGCCAGTACAACATGGCCTACCAAGCGCGCACCGACGTGCTGTTCGTCGTCGATACCTCGCCGGCGAGCGCCGCGCTCCTGCCGCAGGTCCGAGCGATCGAGCGGACGATGCTCGAGCGGCTCGCGACCTTCGACTACGGTCAGCTCGCGAACGTGCACGTCGGCGTGGTCACCACTGACCTCGCCGATCAGGGCCGGCTCCGGGAGGGCCGCTATCTCGCCGACGAGCTCCAGTTCGACGAGCAGCGCCATCGCAACTACGACGGCGCGTTCGTCGAGACCGCCCTCGAGCTGCTCGATGCCGGCAGCGCGGGTAGCGCCGATCGGCGGCCCGTCGCGGCGCTTCAGATGGCGCTGAGCCCGAGCGTCAACCCGGGATTCCGGCGCGCGTCCACGCCGCTCGCCGTGATCTTCGTGACGAGCGGCGACGATGGTGATCCGCGCTCGATCGAGGAGCTGCGGACCGCCTTCGGGACCACGCTCGTCTCCGTGCTCGGCGCGTGTGGCGCAACCCTGCCGCGGCTCGACGCGATCACAGGTGGACACATCGAGGTGTGCGACGCGGATCCCGCGCGCGGGATCGAGATCGCTGCCGGATTCAAGCAGACCCTCGAGGGCCGCTGCTTGCCCGGGCTGCTCGCCGATGTCGACCCGACGACGCCCGGCGTGCAGCACGAGTGCTCGGGGGTTCTCCTCGATCCGCTCACCGGCGCGAGCCGGCGATTCGAGGAGTGCTCCGCGACCCGCGTGACGGGCTGCTGGGCACCCAAGGACGGCTACTACGGCGGCTGTGATCCGGGCTTGGCGATGGAGTTTCGCCCGTCGCGGCTCCAGTACCCGGCGCGCGCCGAGATCGAGTGCGTCGTCGAGTCCGCGTCCTCGCCGCGCTGATCCGTGTGCGCTGCCGAATCGATCGGATGCTAGGCTCGCCGCATGGTCAGCTCGGGCCGTCACCACCGGTACACGGACGCGCGCACGTGGCTCTGGAGAAGGTCAGCCGCGAGCGCCGGATCACCATGCACCGCCGCGACGGCGACCGGTGGCTGATGCGGACCGCGATCCGCAGTGGAACCGTGCGCTCCGAAGCCATCGGCGCGGTCCTCGAGGTCGACGCCATCTACCGGAACAGCTCGGTCGCATGAAGCGTCAACCTCCGACGAGCATGGTCGCGGCGCTCGTCGAGAAGCGCTGGGATCTACTCGACGAGTACAAGCGGCGCGCGGTGTGTGCGCGCAAGTCGCTGGGGCTTGGCGAAGCGCTTCGAGTCAGCAGCGAGTTGCGCGCGCTCATGAAGTACTGGAACCCTTCATGGCCGAGCCCACAGGATCGTGAAGAAGACCTCGAAACGCACCGCCGCATCGCGCGCGCCCTCGCCACGACCGCCCCGCAAATCGGTGCGCCCCGGAATCGCTCCGAAGGCCGCGAAACCCCTCCTCGCGTTCGCCGCGGTCGCCAAGCGCGAAAAGCTTCGGTGGTACCTGTTCGGCGCGCAGGCAGTCGCAGCCCACGGCGTGCCGCGCTCGACGGATGACATCGACATCACGATCTGGCTCGGCGAACGCGACCTCGCCGACATCGTCGCACCGCTTCGCCGTGCC
>JAYVLW010000087.1:0-3796 GCA_043759315.1 Myxococcales bacterium | reverse complement strand
TGCGCTCGCTGACGCCGACGTGGTTCTCGCGCACCGCCCTGTTCGTGCTCGCCACCGTACGTGCCGACGAGATCTCGCCCGAGCTGGCCGCCACGCTCGCATCGCTTCACGCGGATCGCCTGGCCGTGGCGCGGCTCGATCGCGCCGCCGTCGGCGAGATGGTGCGCGACATGCTCGCCCTCGATCACGAGGTGCCCGCCCTCGCCGATTACGTGGCGACGCGCTCCGAGGGTAATCCGCTGTTCGCCGCGGAGTACCTGCGGATCGCGGTCGACGACGGCGTGGTCGAGCGCACCGCCGGCCGCTGGCACCTGTCGCGCCGGGACGACGACTCCTACGATCATCTCCCCACGCCGGGCTCGGTGCAGGAGCTCGGTCGCCGCCGGCTACAGCAGCTCTCGCCGGAGGCGCGCGCGCTCGCGCTGGCCGCCGCCGTGCTCGGCCGCGCGTGCGACACCAGCGTGCTGACCAGCACCGCCGGCCTCGGCGCCGATGCGGCACGCACCAGCGTCACCGAGCTGATCCAGCGCCACGTGGTCGCGGAGGCCGAGGGTCAGCTCCGCTTCGAGCACGACTCGCTGCGCGAGCTCGCCTACGCCGAGCTCACCGACGAGGCTCGACGACACCTCCATCGCCGCGCTGCCGCCGCCGTCGAGGAGCGCCACCATGCCGACGCCGATTTCGGGCTCCGCCTCGCCGAGCTCGCGCATCACTGGGAGCAGGCCGGCGATCGCGGCCACGCGATCGACTACCTCGAGCGCGCGGCACGTCACGCGCTCGACACCGCAGCGTTCGGTGAGGCGCGCACCCTCCTCGAGCGCCTCCTCGCCCTCGCCACCGATGCTGCTGCCGTGAAGCGCGGCCGCTGGATGCGCCTCCTCGGAGAGGCGAGCTACGCCCTCGGTGACGTCGCCGGCCTCGCCGCTTACTCGCGCCGTGCCCTCGACGAGCTCGGCCACCCCCTCCCTGCCTCGCGGTTCCGCCTCGGCGCCTCGATCACCGCGGGCCTCGCGCAGCAGGTGTGGACGCGCACCCGGCGTCGCCGCTCACCGTCCACCATCACCGAGCCGCGCGCGGTCGAGGCGGCGCTCGCCTCCGCGCAGATGACCACGCACTTCTTCTTCAACGAGGACTCGCTTGGCCTCGTGGGTGCCGCGCTCACGGCGGTCAACCTCGCCGAGCGCGGCGGCGACGATCTGCCGATCGCCGAGATCTACGCGCAGCTGGGTTACGCCGCGGGCCTCGCGCGCCTCGGCGGTGTCGCCCGCACCTACTTCGCGCAGGCCCACGCGACCGCGGCCAAGACCCGCGACACCATCGGCCTGATCCGGACCCGCGCCTGCGAGGCCGCGTTCGCGATCGGCATCGGCACGTGGTCCGACGCGCGCACCGCCGCGCTCGATGCGCTCTCGATCGCGCGGTCGATCCGTAACCCCCAGGAGTCGGAGGACGCGCTGACAATCCTCGGCCACGTCGAGTTCGCGACCGGCAACTACGAGGCCTCGCGGACCCTCGCGGTGGAGCTACGCGACTCCGCGCGGGCCCGTGCGAACCCTCAGCACGAGGCGTGGGGGATCTACACCGAGGGCCGCGCCGCCCTCTACCTCGGCGAGCTCGACCTCGCGATCGAGCGGTTCGACGCCGCGATGCCGATCGTCGCCTCGCTCCACGATCGCGCCTCCCAGATCCTGTGCGGCGGCATGCTCGCCTGCGCGCTCGCCCGCCGCGGCGACGCGCGCGCCCGCAACACCGCCGAGGCATGCTGGGACCGCATCGGCGGCAAGACCCCGCCCGTGTTCTCGATCACCGAGGGCATCGTCGGCCTGTGCGATGCCTATCTCGAGCTCGCGCGCAGGGACCCGGCCGTCCTCGGTGCAGCGCGCGCGGCGATCGACGAGCTCACGAAGCTGTCGCGCCTGCTCCCCATCGCCGGCGCCGCCGCCGCCAATCGCTCCGGCATCTGGCACCTTCGCGATGGTTCGCGCCGGCGCGCGGCGCGCGACTTCCGCTCCGCGCTCGCGGCCGCAGAGCGCATGCAGATGCCCTACGACGTGGCGCTCGCTCACGCGGGGCTCGCGGTCACCCTGTCGCGCGGCGACGCGAACGACCACGCGACCGCAGCGCGCACCGGCTTCGCGTCCCTCGGTGCGGCATGGCACCTCGCGGCCCCGGACCTCGCGGTGTAACGATCACATCGCGCGCTCGCTGCCGAAGGCCGTGGCGCGCTGTGCCGCGCCCGTCCGACGGATCAGCTCGGGAGCTTGCGGGGCGTCTGGCGGTAGAACACGGTGATGGCGATGCAGTGAAACGAGGCGTCGCTCGACTGCGTCACGATGATCTCGGTCAGCTGGTTCTCGGGGTGCTCGGCGATCCAGTTCGTGACCTTCTCGCCGAGAACGCCACGGTCCGCGAACATCGTCGCGGTGAATACCTTCACGCCATCGAACGCGCCAGGACGCAGAACAACACGACCTTCCGCCGGACCTTGAAGCATGTGAGGACTGTACGCGGAGAATCGCGAGTTGGCGCCTCGTTCCGTTGGGTTAGTCAGTCCCGAACGCGGGGAAGGAGAAACCCCGGTGTCGTCCCTCACCAATTACCCGGTGTAGGCGAGTCGTCTCCAAGTAACCCCCAGGGCGTGCCACGCAGCATTCAGGCGTATCCTCGACCTTGGTGGACGACCCGGCGCAGTCCAGTGACGACGTCACGGCAGTCCTGCCGGAGGGCGACATCGAGGCTGCAACGTCAACCTCCGCACCACCGGGCCTGCCGAACATGGATCGGCGGCCTCGCCCGCGCACGCCCTACCCCACGACCTCCGCCGGTGGCTCGACCACGATCGGCTCCCCGCTCGAGGCGCTCGAGCGAGACGAGCTGATGCGCACGCGCCGGTTCTGCCTGATCGGCGCACTGATCGGACTCGCCGGCGGCGCGAGCGTGCTGCTCCTTCCAGGCGATCCGACCGCATCGGTGATCCTGCTGTCGTCGGTCGGCTGCGCGCTCATGGCGATCGTCTTCCTCTACGGGCGCACCAGCGATCCGGTCAAGTTCCGCAAGCCGACCACGATGCTCGGCTGGTACATACCCGCGATCTGCGTGTGCACGGCGATCCCGTACTTCGGCGTGTTCTCGCCGGCGCCGATCATCCTCGTGCTGGGCGTCTACTTCACCGGCCTCGGCAAATCGAGCCCGCTCGCGCTCGGCGTGTATGTCACCTGCGCCGGCGCACAGGCGATCATGGGCGCGCTCGTGATCACGAAGACCGTCCCCGATACAGGCATCGTCCAGATCCTGCCCCTCGCGATGCGCGAGCAGTGGATCGTCCAGGGTCTTGTCCAGGTGGTCCTCGCGGGCACCTTCGTGACGGCGAGGATCTCGCGAAGGACCGCGCTCGCGGCGGTCGGTGAGCTCGAACGCGCGGTCCGGCTCGCCGCGCATCGCGAGGCACTGCTCCTCGAGGCGCGCGAAGAGCTCGAGCGAGCACTCCGCTCGGGACGCGGCCGGTTCACCGACCAGATGATCGGGGGCTACCAGCTGGGTGAGGTCCTCGGCCGCGGTGCGATGGGCGAGGTCTACGCGGGCGTCGACGCGAACGGACGTGACGTGGCGGTCAAGCTGCTCTCGCAAGCGTCGCTCGGCAACGCGAACCACGTGCTGCGGTTCCTCCGCGAGCTCCGCACCGCCGCCGGCCTGTCATCGCCGAACGTGGTGCGCGTGATCGACGTCGGCGAGCACCCCGTGCCGTACCTCGTGATGGAGCGCCTCGAGGGCAAGACGCTCGCAGAGATGCTGCGCA
>JAYVLW010000086.1:0-2547 GCA_043759315.1 Myxococcales bacterium | reverse complement strand
CGTCGGTACCATCCCGACTACGAGTTCGTGAGGCCATGGGAACGGAGTCGATCTGATATGCCGCTGCGGGAATGTGTCGCGCGGTTCGCCACGGTATTTGCTTGTGTCGGGGTCATCGGTGGACTCCTCGGCTGCGCGTCATCCGCTCCGCCCGTGCCGGAGTTGGTGGCAGTCGATCCGTTTCGCGTACCCGATGCGAATCTCAGACAGGCGGCCGCGCGTCTCTGTCTCGACTCGATCGCGAGCGAGATCGCGATTGAAGACAGCGAGCAGCGACTATCGTCCTTCGAAGAGCTGATCGTCCACCGGCTCGAGAGCGCGGGCTTCCAGGTCGTGGGCTCGAAGGAGACCCGGAAGGTTCGCGAGGGAATCGACGACGAGCTCGGCGAAGCCTTCGATGCGCATAACGGACAAGCGATAGCCGGCAGCGCCCTCGCCGGCGCGTCTCGCATCCGGGAGAGGCTGGTGGCCCAGCTGGACTGCGACGCTTTCGTCGAAGTCGAGCTCGCGATCGTCCAGGCCTTTTGGAGCGATCGGGTCGTCCTCTGGGATGGGCGCGAAGTCTGGGCGGATGGACGGGATGATTTCCACCAGGTCGGGACGGCGCTTCGAGATCTGTACATCGGCGGTGTTCGCGGCTGGGGAGCAATCCCGGCGTTGAGCCTGCAGTTGGCCATTCGAGACCGCGAGGATCGGGTGATCTTCTGGAATGCAGGCGGCATTCAGCCCATCGCGACCTTGCGATCGGTCCCCTATCAGATTCGATGGGATCCCCTGCCGGACGACCAGATCCTGATCGACACGGATTCCAATCAGGCAGCAGTCGATCTCGCCGTGGGGCCGCTCGATGCGCATTCGAGCTCCGCTGTGGCCGACTGTGGTGCAGGGGGCGGCGGGTCCGGCGGTGGGGGGACATCTCGCTCGCGCCAGTCGACGGGCGTACGCGCGGAGTGCGCGCATGAGAAGTCGAGGAAGTAGCGGCCGGATGACGACCCCTTCGCAAGTCTTTCGCGTGGCGTGGATCCCGGGCCTGCTCGTTGCGATGGGCGTTCTTTCGAGCTGTCGCTGGCGTCCGGATCGAGAGGAGTATTCGCGCCTCTTCATTCCCGCGACGGCCACGATCACGACGGAGGATCGGCAGCTCTGGAAGGAGGCGGACGGCGCCGAGGCCCGGATGCTCGAGCAAGGTGGGCTACACCACGATCCGCAGCTCGAGACCTACCTGATGAACGTCGTCTCGAGGCTTCTACCCGAAGCGCTTCGGCCCGCAAGCGCATCGATTCGCGTCCACGTGGTCGAAGATTCGGAGCTGATGGCGAACGCGGCCCCCAATGGGGCCATCTTCGTCTCGACGGGACTGCTCACGGCGCTTCGGAACGAGGCGCAGATCGCATCCGTGCTGGGTCACGAGCTGGCCCATTTTCTCGCGCGCCACGCTTCGAAACAGCAGCAAGCGGATCAGCAGTCCGGCTCGACGGTGCGGCGCATGCAGGTCTCTCGGCAGCTCGAGCGCGAGGCCGACGAAGTCGCGTCGTGGCTGGTCCAGGATGCGGGCTACGACCTGGTCGAGTTCGAGCGCGCCTACGAGATCATCTCACGCGAGGGCGAACCGTCCGATGTCGACGCAGCCTGGTTGAGCCATCCGGTGCCGCCCGCGAGGATGAATATCATCCGCCGGATCGTCGAAGGGAGGACCTCGGGTGGGGAGGTCGCAGTCGAACGCTACGACGACGCCGTGGTAGACGTCCTGCTCGTCTCCGCCGAGATTGCCCTCGATCGATTCGACGTCGACTCGGCGAAGCAAGCGCTCGACCGTCATCTGGCGCGGCGGCCAAAGAGCCCCCGCGGCCAGTTCCTGCTCGGGCGATGGCTCCAGCAGCAGGATCCGGAAGGCGAGGCCTCCCCTGCCTCCATCGAGGCGTTCGAACGGGCGAGGGAGGAGATCCCCGACGACCCGGAGCTGCTGAGGACGATCGGACTCGCCTATCGCAAGGTCGGACGCCGGCAGGATGCAAAGCGGGCGCTCGATCGCTATCTGGCCCTCGTGCCAGAGGCGCGCGATGCCGCGATCTTGCGCGCCTACATCGAATCTCTCGAGGGCTCGTGAGGCCATCCTGCGCGATGCGGCGAACGAGGCGCAGGGGCGCTCGCCTTCCGGATCGAGACCCCGTCCGTCCCCCCCGTGCCGGCCGGACCGGACTATCTCTACCGGCAGCAGCTGAGTGTGACGATTCCAACGTTCGGGAATTTCACGACGGAATACGCCCTTGAAACGATATGCAGCGGACTGGTCGGCGGATTCGCCGTATTGAACTCGAATGTCAACGAGTTCGATCAAGACGTGGCGTTCCCGATCCAACTGGCGCTCGACTCGGCGACGATCGTGCCTGAGCCGGGAACCGCTCTGCTAGTCGGCTTCGGCCTCGCGATCATGGCGGGCAGGACATCCAGAATGGGTCGCGGATAGGAGCTTCAGGCGAGCTTCTTCGCACCGAGGCCAAGTTCTACTCCGTGAATCTGGACACTGACGCAGGTCCAGAAGGGCCG
>JAYVLW010000085.1:0-4985 GCA_043759315.1 Myxococcales bacterium | reverse complement strand
GGGCCCTTGAGCTCGCGCTCGAGGTGCTTGACCTCGCCGCGCACGCGCACCACCGCCGCCTCCTGGATCTCCGACACCGTCACGCCATCGATGTGCTTCGCGCGACCGATCAGCAGCCGTCCGTGCTGCTGCTTCGCCGCGCGCTGCGCATGGCGGAGCCACGCGTAGTAGATCACCGGCCCGAGCGAGCCAGAGAGCCCGACCACGATCCACAGCAGGGTCCACCACGGCATGTCGTCAGGCTCCTACGGGAAGCAGGCCGCGAGTTCGGGGGTGCTCGTCGCCTCGATCAACGTGAGGGCCACGTTATCGACGTCGTAACAGGCACCGGGATCGTCGGCACCGAAGGACCCCGGCGGCGGACCGGCGCAGCTCGGGAGGATCGCCCACACCGCGACCGCCTTGCGCTTCGGCAGCCATTGCGCGCGCACCATGGCGGCGGGCTTGCGATCGCGGGCCGCGAGCCCGAGCTCGACGCGGGTCACCCGCTTGGAACCTGCGAGCACCTCGAGCGCGAGCTTGGCGGCGGGAAACCCGTTGACGTTGTCCTTCGGCGCCGCGCGCCACGCGGTGCGCACCGAGCAGCGCGGCGGCTTGGGGCCGGTGCTGGTCAGGGGGAGGAAGCCCCGCGCCTTCAACGTGCCGGCGATCTTCGCGGGAGGCACCGGATCGAAGGCCCCGACGAGATCTGTCACACGCTGCGCGTCCGTGCCGCGGGCACTCGAGAGGATCCCGAGCACGGTGCCCTTCGTGTCGCGCAGCTCCACGAAGTGAACCTTGCCCCGCACCTCCTCGAGCGAGCCGCCGCGCTCGACCTCGTCGCACCAGTCCTGCGAGGCGAACACGGCGAACGCGTCCTCGGTCTCGGAGTACAGGCGCGGTGGATCGTAGTGGCGCGCCAGGTTCTCGCACACACCCGTCGCGGCCGCGGTCCGGGCAACCAGCAGGACAAGGCACACGGCGAGGCGCATCGCGCCAAGCGTAGCGCGTCTGGCCCGCCGTGTGCCCGTGCCCGTCGCGCTACGCTTCCGCATCACGGCACCACCGCCGGCAGCGGCGCGGCCAGCGGATCGTGGTGGACCGTTCGCAGCTCGACGTGGCCGGGGTGTGGCGCGCGCTTGTCGCGCCGTAGCTGCTGCTCGATGCGCGCACCGATCGCGAACTTCGCGTCGAGGAACTGCGCGAGCTCCGGGCGCGAGACCGTGCGCGATGCGACGAGGTGCCGCACACCGGTGACGCTCGAGTCCGCGATCTCCCAGACGCGACGCGCGGCGTCCTCGGCCCACACCACGGAGCGCATCTCGTCGGCGACGACCGTCATCGGAAGGCCACGGCGGTGGCGGTAGCGCAACCAGTCGAGGTGCCCGTTCTTGCCGCTCGCGGACGGCCCGATCCACGGCCCGCTGCGCACGATGACGGTGTTCGCGCGCGCGAGCATCATCTGCTCGGCCGCGACGCGGGTGCGGCCGTACACGCTGAGCGGATCGGTGGGCGAGCGCTCGTCGTACGGGCCGGTGTCGCCGCTGAACACGTGATCGCTCGAGCAGTAGACGATGCGCGCCTCGGGCGGTGCATGCGCCAGCAAGATCCGCATCGCCTCCACGTTCACCGCCCACGCAAACTCGGGCGAGGTCTCGCAGCTCTCCACGTCGCACACGCCGGCGCACTGGATGATCAGGGCGGGCCGCTCGCGCGTGAACAGCTCTGCGACCGCGGCCTCGTCGTCGAGATCGATGCCGCCGGCCACGCCGGCCGGTGGGCCGCGCGTCGCGCTGTTGCAGTACGCCGTCACCGACTCTCGAGCACGGAACAGCGACCACCCGAGCATGGAGCTCGCGCCGAACAGGACGGTCTGCACGCCCTATCATCCACTACTCCGCGGCCACGTGGTGGATGACCGAGCGCGCGGCGTAGGATGCCGGGATGTTCGTGCTCATCCTCGACCGCACGCACGCCGTGCTTCTCGATGCCGACCGCCTTCCCGACGTACCGCTCGCCGGCGAGCGCCCGATGCACGCCGTGGAGACCGCGTTCGCGCGCCGGGGCCTCGCCCTGCCCTCGCCCTGCGGGTCGCGCGCGCGCGCCGACGGCGGCCGCGACTTCGCGTTTCTCATCGATCGCGTCGCCGCTCCCACCGGCATGACCTGGCGCCCGCTACGCGAGGTCGCGACGAACGACCTCCTGTGGCAGCTCTACCTCGAGCTCGTGCTCGGAGGCTACACGCCGCCGACCCGGGCCCTCGACGTCTGGTCCTTCGGCAACACGCCGGAGATGGCGGCGAAGCTCGTGCACCTGGTCGCGTGCGGCACGAAGCGCGTCACGATGGGATGGATCGCCGCGGCCGAGCGCGATGGCACGCCGCTCGCGTACGAGGGCGGCGTCAGCATCGTCACCGATGGCTTCGGCTACCCGCGCGTGTGTCTCCGCTCGGCGGAGGTCCGCGTGATGCGGTTCGACGAGGTCACGGCGAGCGATGCCGCCGGTGAGGGCGAAGGCGATCTCAGCTATGCGGACTGGCGCGAGGGGCACAGCGCGTACTTCTCGGGCGAGGCCGAACGTCACGATCTTGTCTTCGACGAGAGCGCCCAGATTGCCGTCGAGAGGTTCGAGGTGTTGCACGTGATCGGTCGCGCCGATCGGTGATGCAATCGCGGTCGCGCCGGCGTGTCCTGGGGACGTGCGGGAGCTCTGCCTCGTTCTGATCGCCGCGTGCGGCGCAGCCCCACCTATCCCGCCGCCGCCTGCGAATCTCGCGTCGACGGAGCTCTCGAGCTTCGAGCTCGGCATCCACGATCCGGCGTGGCGGCTGGGCGGAACCGGCAAGATCGAACACGACGCGTTCACCTTCAGCTACTGCTGCAGGGGCGCGGGCTCCGCGAAGCGCGCGCTGCCCGAGGTCGCGCCGGGCGGCCGCTGGGAGCTCTCGATCGAGCACGTGAACTCCGAGTGCAGCTCCGCGGTGCACGTCCTGCTGTTCACGCACGGCACCACGACGCCGATC
Organism: Myxococcales bacterium; assembly: GCA_043759315.1. Taxonomy (GTDB): domain Bacteria; phylum Myxococcota_A; class Polyangia; order Haliangiales; family Haliangiaceae; genus JABFXX01. Next base: position 1,984 of record JAYVLW010000085.1, on the reverse strand, counting down.
GCGAGCGAGGTGCTGGATGCGGAGGCGAGGACCGCGGGCACCGCGCACGTCGTGTTCTCGGCGCCGGCGCTGCCAGTCGAGCTGCGCCTCTACGCGGAGGGCGGTCTGCACTGCTGCGGCACTACCACGGTCGGTTCGATCGTGTTGCGGCGATCGCGCTAGTCAGCAGAGCGCCGAGGACAGGTTTCGAGACCAACCCTGCTAGGACGCCGCGACCGCGAGCGTGACCGGCATCGAGCGCTGCAGGCACGAGTCCGCCTTGCAGATGCCGAAGTTGATCGTGCCGTTCAGCGTGTGTTCGCCCGACGTGGTCGGCGTCACCGTGATCGGGATCGCGAGCTCCTCCTCCGCGAGCGTCTCGGCGTCTCCCACCGCGCCGCGCCTGCCGCCCTCGAACCGTAGCTTGTCGAGCTTCAACCCCGGGGCGTCCGCGAGCTGCAGGACGAACGGGTAGTTCGTGTTGATGTGAAACCCGGTGCCCGGGACGATGCGGAGCTTCGCGGTCTGCGCGCGGCCCACGCTGGCGTTGCGAATCGGTGTGATCTCGAACCTTCCTTCGTCGGAGGTCAACCCATCGCTGACCGGTCCGGTCGCCCGCGCGCCACCGGCGACCGGCAGCCGCACCGTCTCGGCTCCCTCGGGAAGGGGTTCCGGAGCGCGTTTCGAGCACGCAGCGAGGACTCCCATGCCGAGCAGGATCAGGCGCATGGAGGAGACAACCAGCGCCGCGCGCGGATCCTTCCCGCGACCTGGCAGACGCCGGCATCGTGACGCGCCCGTCGCGGGTGTGAATCGTCGCGACGCGTGCGGCGCGACGCACTCGCTGCTTCGACGGATGCGCACCTGCCGCGATTCACCAACATCCGCGGGCGATCACCGCGTAGCCCGCGTAGCAGGGCGTGGCCGATCCGTTGCACTTGCCCGGTGCATGGTCGTCCCCCTGCTCTTGCTCGGAACCTTCGCGAAGCTCGCCATCGCCGCCACCGTGGCGCACCGCACCCGGATGTGGTGGCTGCCCGGGGCGGCGGCGATCGCCGTCGGCGCCGGCTCGGTCGCGCTGCTGCACGGCGACACCCTGCGCACCGCGGGCGCCGGCTCGATCGTGCTCGGAACGCTCGCGCTGGTGATCGGCGGCGCGCTTCGCCGCGCTTAGCGGTGCTCGCGAACGACGGGGCCCTTGCGCTCCTCGCGCGGCGGCGGCGGCGGTGGGTTGCCTCCACCGTGCTCGCGCACGACCGGACCCGGCGGCGGCGGTGGCGGCGAGTTCCCGCCACCGTGCTCGCGCACGACGGGGCCCGGCGGCGGGTTGTACGGCGGCGGCGAGTTGCCGCCACCGTGCTCGCGCACGACCGGACCCTGCGGCGGCGGATTGTAGCCGTCGCCGCGGTGATCGCGGACTGTCGGGCCCTGCGGCGGCGGGTTGTTGTAGCGGCCGTCGCCACGGTTGTCGTAGCCGCGGTTATCGCGATGATCGCGGACGCCGGGCTGATAGCCGGCCGGGCGATAGTGGCGGTAGCGGCCGGGCGAGTTGATACGAGCGACGTAGACCGGCGGCGACGCAGAGACCCAGCCTCGGTTGTAGTAGCTCGACCGGTACCAGACACCGCCGTCGTTCCGCCAGTAGTAGTTGTCGGAGTAGAAGATCGGCTCGTCGTAGTCGACGATCACCTGGACACCCGGCTCGATCTCGATGAGATCGGGCTGCGCGTAGTAGCCACCGCCGCCGCTCACCGTCGCAGTGCCCAGGCACCCGGCGGCCGAGCTCAGCAGCGCCGCAAGAATCATCGTTCGCAACATGGCAATCCTCCACCCGGGAGTTCACCACGAGGAGCGCCCCGATGCGATGAAGTACACACCCCGAAACGCGGACGTGCGCTCTCGCACAGCTAAGGGGCCGCGAATGCGTAAGTCGACCGGTCATTGGTCCTCCGCACGCGGCTTGATCACGTAGTTCCACTCACCGTGGAAGTCGTCTCTCTCGATC